>CALJVI010000027.1 GCA_937974575.1 uncultured Saprospiraceae bacterium
TTAACTATAAAGAAGTTGAATAAAAAGATAAGCATGAAATATATCCTAACACTATGCGCCTTGATGGGTTTGAATCTCATGGTCCATGCGCAAGATGTCACTTACGCCAATGATATTGCAAAAATTATATACAAGAATTGCTCTTCGTGTCACCGTGGAGGAGAAATAGGGCCTATGTCTTTGACCAGTTATGAAGAGGTAAAAAATTGGGCTACAACGATCAAGAGTGTCACGCAATCTAAATATATGCCTCCTTGGCAGCCCGATCCTAACTACTCTAGATTTCAGTCAGAAAATTTCTTGACAGATCAGGAGATTGCTCAAATTGCAACATGGGTAGACGGTGGTATGGAGCGAGGTAATCCAGCGAACGAACCGGCCTTCCCTGAATTTCCAGAAGGATCTGTTCTGGGGACACCAGATTTAGTATTGGAAATGTCGGAACCGTTTTTACATCTCGGAAATGGTCGAGACAATTATCGATACTTTGTATTGCCTTCGGGTTTGACAGAAGATAAGATCATCAAGGCTGTTGAGTTTCGTCCAGACAATACAAAGATTGTACATCATGCTCTGATCTTTGAAGACGTGACAGGAATCGCAGCAGCAAAAGATGCTGCTACTCCAGAATATGGGTTCAATGGTTTTGGTAGTTTCTTGGATGGAAACGATGACTCCATACTCAACCAAAAACAATATCCTGGATATGTACCAGGACAAAAGCCTATCCTATATCCAGACGGTGTAGGGCAAGTACTGCAAGCAGGTGCCGATGTAGTCGTGCAATTGCACTATGCGCCATGGTCGGTAGATGAGTATGACCAATCCAAAATCAACATCTTCTTTGCCAAAGAGGATGAGATAATCGAAAGAGAAGTAGAAACACATATCATGGTGCCTCAGCAGCAGGTGATCAATGCGCAGTTCATCATTCCCGCAAACACTAAACGAGAATTTCATGGTATATGGACCGTACCTAAGGATGTATCCTTTATAGGACTATCGCCCCACATGCATCTACTCGGACAACACTGGGAAGTATATATCGAACATACAAATGGAGATATCGAAAATTTGATCCGTATCAATAAATGGGACTTCAACTGGCAAGGAGGCTATTCCTTCCAAAAATATATCAAAGCCGAAGCTGGCGCAAAGATTCACGCCATTGCGAGCTATGACAATACCTCAGACAATCCAAATAATCCAAATAATCCACCTCAGTTTGTTACTTGGGGAGAAGGCACGGAAGATGAAATGTATTACCTACCATTGAATTTTGTAGACTATGAGAATGGGGATGAAGATATAATATTTGAAGGAGGCACCACTTCTGTGAGCGCTGGTCTTGTAGTGGGTGGAGATCAAATATTCCCATTGAGTCCAAACCCTGTAGATGATTTTACAGTGGCTAGATTTAGCTTATCACAAGGAAAAGCGATTGATATCAACATCATGGACATTAATGGTAGACTCATCAGAAAAGTACGAGAACAGGAGTTCTTTAATACCGGCGAGCAATATATCAACTTTTCTACCAAGCAATTGGCGAATGGAATTTACGTCTTGAATATTCAAGGTAGGAATTTGAATGTTTCGCAGCAGTTCGTAAAGCAGTAGCGATTTGCCTGTTTCCTTTAAAGCCTCCGTCCTTATGAAAGAGCGGAGGCTTTATAGTTTGGTCAGAGGTGGTTTAGATTTAGGTCTAATATATTTAGTGTACCTTACATCATCATTTTGATTTGGTAATGCCGAAAGATTAACCCCTTTTTAGCTTGCTCGATTGGAGTTCTACTTCTATTCATCAGCAAGCTTTTATCATGGACGATAGTCACCATATCATAGAGTCATTCAAACCATTTTCTGAAAGCCAAATTTGGCAACTCAATAGGAATTATTATCAAGAGGTGGGAATATCTGCTTGGAGTGATGGTGAGGTTCCTCACCAAATAACTAGCAATTCGCTTGTAGGAAAAACGTATGCAGAGCTGATATTGGGCATGCTGAAAGACCGCGCCAAAATGGGTGCTGTGAAGGAGACCATGTATATAGTAGAGCTAGGAGCAGGACATGGGCGACTTGCTTTTCATATACTCAAGCACCTAGACAAGTTGATGGCTTTGACGGATACGCAATTGCCTCCGTTTTGCTATGTGCTGAGTGATATAGTCGAGAAAAACTTAACCTTCTTCAAAGAGCATCCACAATTGCAATCCTATTTTGAGAAGGGCACTTTAGATTATGCCTATTATGATGCTATTGGGGGAAAAGAAATTCATTTGCGCCATGCAGATATTCATATCCAAGCAAACAGTTTGCAACAACCGATCATGGCTATTGCTAATTATTTTTTTGATTCTATTCCGAATGACCTTTTACATTTTAAGAATGACGAAGTCTCTGTTTGTTCTATAGCTCTGCACACCCAAGATAATCCTGTAGAGATGGAAACCAACAAACTATTGAAGTCTCTTAAACTGACCTACGAAGACAATATTATTCCTAAAGATTATTACTCTTCAGATATTTCAAACCACATACTAGAGGAATACCGTTTGCATCTAAATGACTCCTATCTTTTTTTTCCAGAGAAAAGTATGCGTTGCTTGCAGAATCTGAAGACGCTTTCCCAAAAAGGTCTAGTACTATTGACTATGGATAAAGGCATCCATCGGCTGGACAAAATTCGTAAAAAAAATAAGCCTGAAATCATTACCCATGGTAGCTTTTCGCTCTGGGTCAATTTCCATGCGCTCGGCAGCTACTGCCAGATGTCAGGGGGAAAAGTACTCTTCCCCTCCTACTCCACTTTTCATGCACAAGTAGGATGCTTGATGTTTTTGAAAGAAGCGGACAACTATACCAATACCAATGCTGCTTATCAAAGATATGTGAATGATTTTGGACCAGATGATTACAATAGCATGAAAAAAATGACCTATGCACATATATCAAAGATGCCTTTAATACACCTCTTGGCTATACTTCGGATGAGTGCATATGACTCTGCAATGTTTGTAAAAATGCTCCCGCAATTGAAGGTTGTCGTAAAAAGAGTAAGCCATGAGGAGCGTGAACGCATAGCTCAAAGCCTACATCAGATTTGGAATTTTTATTTCAACATTAATGAGCATAGAGACATGGCACTCACCATAGCTGGATTCTTTTTTGACTTGGGCTTTTACAAATATGCGCTTGAATTTTTCGAGCATTCCTCTGAGCAGCATGGAATAGAATTGGACACTCACTATAACAAGACGGTTTGC
>CALJVI010000028.1 GCA_937974575.1 uncultured Saprospiraceae bacterium
TTTAGTAAAGAAACTTACCGTCAAAGGAATCATAGGAAACACACAAGGAGTAAGCAAAGCCAATAGCCCACCCAAAAATCCTAAAATAAAAATTCCCATGAACCCCTTAGGTGCTTCTACTTGTTCTACCGAGCAGTTGCCCTTTGGGTTCTCTAGATCTACATTAGAAGCTATACTTGGATATAAACCAGACTTATCCATACCGCCGCTACTAGGACCTGCGGTGCTAGGTGCAGCCGCTGTACTAGGCTTCAAGCCAGCAATGTACTTTGTAGCATCATTGCCTATCAGTCCGCTAGACTTATTTGGAAATATCACATAATCCACATCAGCAGGAGGCAAACACCGAGAATCATCACAAGTCATAAATGTTAAGTATCCCGTGATTGGAGCATCTGCTTTAGTCGTTTTTATTTTTTGCGTAAACGTCACTGGCCCTTTGACAAATTTGATCACGTTGGTATCAAACAATTTATCATAGCCTTCCTTCTTCTTCCCTTCTTCCTGTGCAGCACCATCCAATGTATAGGTATCAGCAGGATCAAAGCTAAACGAAGTAGGCACTGGCCCTTCGTCACTGGTATGCTGAGAGTAGATCGTCCAGCCCTTCTCTATATTAGCAGTATAGACCGCTTCATAACTGTCATTTACCTTTTGTACAGCAATATCCCAGCTTACAGGCGCAAGAATATCATTATTTTTAACCTTGGCTGCTACCTTCTCAACAGCCGGGTTTTTTTCTGCCAGAGTTTTTCTTTTAGGTTTTACCTTTTTAGGAGTTGTTGTCTTTCCTTGGCTTACTATTTTAGGCTGTTGGATTTGGATATCCACAGGCTTTGCGCCATTATTAGACTCGATAGTGAGTACATTGTTTTTCTTTACGACAGGCGAAGTAGGCGTCTGCGGCGTATTGTCCACTATTTTGATCGGATTGTCTTTTTTCTCCACTGCCCCAGTTTTAGGAGCAAGCACAAATTCAAAATCCTGATCCGTAGGAGGCAGACACTTAGTAGCATCACAAGTCATATAAGTTAGGTAGCCTTTGACAGGCTTACTGTAATCTTTGATACTTACTTTTTGTCGGAATATGGCCTTCTTCGCATACTTGGTCACATTCATTTGAAAGATCTTGTCAAATCCCTCCTTCCTGTTGAGCTTGTCTTCCACCGTTTTACCCATTAAGGCAAAGTGATCACCCGCATCAAACTCAAAGCTAGTAGCAATAGGCCCGTCCTCAGATTCTAGATATTGGGAGTAGACGGTCCAGCCATCTTTAATATTGGCAGTATAAGTGAGCTCATACTCGTCTCCACTGATGTGCTTGGAGTCGAATGCCCAGCTTACAGGATTGTATATTTGACATTGTGCCACTAGCGCATAGGCTATGGCGACAATGAATAAGAAGTACTTTTTCATTGGTAAGGTTTGATAATAGCTCAAAAATATGAATTAAAGGCAATTACTTATGTAAGCTGCCCTGCGATTTATGGAAAAATCGTCTAGTTCACTACAATATCGAAGTCGATATTGGCTGGAGGCAGACATCGTGAGTCATCACATGTCATATATTCGATATACCCCTTGATATTTTTGAGACCAGGTTGGTTCTTGATCTTCTGCACGATACTGAGTTTATCGGCGTATTTTACGATGTTCATTTCAAATAAGCTATCGTAACCTTCTTTTTTGTCACCTAATTCGGCAGTATCTCCCATCGTCTCTAGACCTTCCGTTTCCAGATGGATAGAAGTCGGAATCGGACCCATATCGTTTTCCAAAAATTGAGAATACACATACCAGCCTTTATCGATATTGGCTTCATAGGTGATGGTAATTACTTCTTCGGCAACATCTGCCTTCACTGTCCAGCTCACAGGGCTTTCCATTTGACCCATTGCAGCGAATGATGCAAACAAGGTAAACAGAATGAAAATTGAAATTTCTTTCATGATAAATCTAATTTTTTGATTTAATAAAATAACTGGATCGAAAGAAGTGGTTAAGATTATAGTCCTTATCTATAGAGTACCCATAGAAAAACGGACTACCAGCACTAAAGTTATAGCTATTTCTACTTTATTTCTTAGTGTATTAAAACAATAAGATAATCTTAACTTTTACAGAGCTAATTATTTTTTGGGGCCATCCACTATGGCTTGGGTCTATCGACACCAGCGCCATGTGGTCGTGCTGTCCGTTCCTACTCCTGCTGCCAACGCCCCTTCCTTTCGCACCGAGCAGGAGTACCACTTCCATCACTTGTCTCTACGCACCTCCGGTTTGTCGTGCTTTGATGCCTAAGGCATGTCGCGATCTATAGTAATGGGGTTCCCCGAATTAAAGAACTTTAAGCATTTTGATAATGCTAGGAAATGGATCTAGCTTCTAATTAGAAAACAAGACCAGACTGATTAAAGCGAACTCTTCTATGCACTTCTATGCTTTTCTTATGTGTCTTAAATGTTTAAAAGAACACTCATCCAAGTATGATCTAAATCTGCATTGATCCGCTCCATCTGCGTCATCCGCGTTCTACCGAAAGAGAGCAGCAAAATATATGTATCAGGGTTCCCCGAATTAAAGAACTTTAACTAATTAGAAAAAAAGACAGTATTGATTAAAGCAAACTCTTCTATGTACTTATATGCTTTTCTTATGTGTCTTATATGTTTAAAAGAATACTCACCCAAGTAAGATCTAAATCTGCATTGATCCGCTCCATCTGGTGTTCTACCGAAAGAGAGAGCAGCCCAGTAGAAAAAAAGAACCGTAATAGTGTCTTTGTAAGATACCCTCTGCATGAGAGGAGTAAATGCACTATCTTTTAAGATCTAAAATTTAATAAATACCCCTAATGTAGAAAATGGACAAGCGATGTGCAGGGGTGACGAGGTACGAGGAAGTACGCAGTACCGAGGCGCATGCCGGGTCAGTTCCTGAAAACAGTTGACAGATTTAATGAATAAATACTGAAAATAGTTGTCACTAAAAATTATTACTGAAATAGGTTTACAAAGCCAAATATACGAAGTTTGATTTATCAAGGGAAGCGGAGAAGGCTCTGCT
>CALJVI010000029.1 GCA_937974575.1 uncultured Saprospiraceae bacterium
TTGTAAAAATATAAAAATGTAAAAAGGCGAAATACTAATCGTTAGTATCCCTACCACATATATATAAACCACCATAATTCTCTTATAGTTCCATTTTTTAATATTTATTTGCAATAATAATTAAATAGTTGAAAATCAAGCGTGTATCAATACAATATTTGTATTGCTGTCATATTTCGCTATTTTGTATGGCTAAATAGCCTGTACTGACCCTCTTTATTGGCTAAATTTTTAACGGTTTTAAATTTTTATTCTCATTTCTACCATGTTTTCTTCAAATCCGAACCTTTTATAAGCCGAAATCGCCTTTTGGTTCTCCGCATATACATCCAATTGCAACTCTATCAGGTTCTTAGATTGCGCCCAAGATTTCAATTCCTCCAGTATTTTTTGACTGATTCCTTGACCACGATGCTCCGGTCTCACATACATAAACCCTACATACCCATGCTGCGCTGTTACCACATAAGGCTTTGATGCTTTTATCATGACATAGCCCGAGCCAACGATCACATCATCGATCATGGCCACCACGACCTCAACATCCTCCGCCTCAATCATCGCCTTGATGTCGTAATAATTAATATGCCCCTACTTCAATCTTGGATTAAAAGGACGCTCGGCAGCAACTATGCCTTGCTCAAATTCATATAGGACAGGCAGATCCTCCAGATGCGCAGGCCTCAGTGTGATTATATTCATATTGCTTTCCATTCTATTCCATCCATTTGGCTATGTTTATATCTTCTCACTTTTCAAATTTCATGAAGATATATGCTTGGTATGCTTCGGGGCCATCACGCAGAAAAAAGCGTGACCGGGCTCTGCGTCACTCCACTACGTTGCGGTGCTACGCACTTCCCGACATTCCGCTACGCTACAGTCGGCAATGACTCCTATCCCTTGTCCAAAAAAACAAAG
Source organism: uncultured Saprospiraceae bacterium (assembly GCA_937974575.1). Taxonomy (GTDB): domain Bacteria; phylum Bacteroidota; class Bacteroidia; order Chitinophagales; family Saprospiraceae; genus JALZVN01. Next base: position 922 of record CALJVI010000029.1, read on the forward strand.
ATATGATTAGAGTATCCGATACCAAGATAGCATAAGAAATAGTTTCTACCTCTCCCCTTTTCAAAATCAAAAAAATATTTCAACCTAGACACCCAATAGGACATACTTAAGGTTCTTATTAATAGAAGCAATACTTAAGTCTACATTTGGGAGATATGTTTACCTTAGAAATTCAATAGAACAAAACTCCGCCTTAAAAAAAGCATGAACGAAAAAGAGCTCATAAAAAAATGTTCCCAGATGGATCTCAGAGCCCAGCGTGCTTTTTATGATCTATACTACAAGGACGTATTTCGTTTGGCACGTAGGTACTTGTCGGACTATCATGAGACTGAAGATGTAGTAGTCACTGTGTTCAATAAAGCGCTTAAAAATATCACACACTTTGAATATAGAGGAAAAGGAAGTTTGAAAAAGTGGTTAAATACCATAGCCATCAATGAATCTATAAAGTCTCTCAAAAAGATCAGACCGATTACTTACATGGAAGAAGTTCCTGAAAATATTCCTTTACAAACTTCTAATGTCCGTATTGATATAGAAATCATACATAAAATTTTAAACACTATGCCTGTTGGGTACAGGACGGTGTTCAACCTTTACGCCATTGATCAATACAGCCATAGCGAAATCGCTGAAACACTAAACATCAGCAGAAATACTTCAAAATCACAAATGTTGAAAGCTCGGAAATATATACTTCATCAACTGAACAAAAAGAAATTATATGGAACAGGATAAGTTGGACGATTTATTTAGAAATATAATTCAAGAAAATCAAGAGGACTTAAATGAGGCTGAATTAAACTCAAAGGAAAGTGTCTGGGATCGATTAGATATACATAAGAAAGGATCCCCTTTTCCTTTCTGGAAAATAGCCGCTGCATTATTGTTCCTTATTTTTAGTGGCGCCATGATTTTCAATAGCTACAACAGACAGCAAGAGAAAAACAGATATATACAATTAGAAACAGAATTGAGACAAACCAAAGCCGCGCTTTTAGCCACTGAAGCGCAGCTATCTGATTCAAAAGAGGCTCTTCAAAAAAGCACTAGCTCAATAGTCAAAAGCGTAGAAGTAGATTCTAAAGAAAAAGCTCCTTCTCGCTATACAACTATAGAAAGAGTAGTCACCATTCACGATACCCTATGGATCGAAAAAGCCCAAAAAGTAAATGAAGTAGTTAAGCTGGTTACCGATACTGTTTTTATTGAAGTACCTACTACCGCTCCAAGTCAATGGGTAAACGAAACATCAAAAGAAGAAAAAGCAATAGCGATCGATGAAGAAATAAAAGAGATAAAAAAGAAAAGAACTCCGTCAAAAGTAGAATTTGTATTCGGCAAAAAACCATTGCCAAAACGGAGCATAAAAATAAACTCTTTTTCAAAAGAAGGGGAATTGGCTAGAAAAAAGGACAATAACCTAATTACAATACCATTTAACAATTAAACACTACTCCACTCTAAAATATAGCTCATGAGACTTATCCTAACTGCCCTACTCTGCATCTGTTTTGCAACACTTGGCCTGTCCGCACAATCCTCCTTAGTAGACACCATCAGAATCATGAATGGCGAACAAATGTCGGCCAGAATAATACACAAAGACATTCATCAATTAAAGGCAGATCCTGCGTATAAAGAATTGATCAACTCTTTTCAATCCAACCTAGAAAGCATAATCAACGAACTTCCTGACTATCTAAACTATAAAATAACCTATGTGAAAGATGTCAATCTTATCATGGAAGAAATCAAAGGTGTCTCCAAATTTAGGGTCGAAAATGGGCAAATAACAGGAGCCTACAATTCGAATACTGCTGTACTTCATTCCGAGGATCTGAAGGTTGAATTATTTTTTGATAAAATAGAAGAAATAATAAGCACTGACTTTAATATCGTATTTGATAAGGCCATTGCAGAATTAAAAAACAGAAAGAAAGTACTCAGACCTTTGACTAGTTTAGTGCGCAATGACTACACTTATTATTATGGCAGCGGCATATTGACAAAGGGAGACTCACAAAACGAAAAAAGACGCTCGCTTGGTTTGGTCTTTACTCCTTCAATAGGCACATACAGAGATGATCCTATCTACGAATACCAGCTGGGCCTCGGACTGGTTAGCAAAGACAACAAAAGGCTTGTCTACGCTTTCGCCAAACTAGCACATCAATACAATAGAGAATCCAAGAAAGTAGGAAGCACTCCTCTATGGGGTATCGCTTACAAATTTTCGAAATACACCGCTATACAATTTGCTTTCCCCATACGTACGCAGGAACTTTACTCCACTCTAGACTTTCAAGCCGGATTCACACTATATCCATTCAAAGGTTTAGCGATTACCACTTATCACAATTCTAGACCTTTTGGCTTAGCTCGTCCAGGATTTATGCCAGCCATTAGTATTGGTTATACTATATTAATACAAAAGTAAGGCGCTTCGCTATGATAACGATACCCTAATAAATGAACCAGAAGCATTGCCTACTCCAACCCCAACCTCAACATCTGAATCAAGTGATGCTTATCCTTGAATGTCAAATAGGGATATTCTACTTTACTCAGAAATAGACCATTAGGGAAAGCAGGTTGTTTTTCTGCCAGTGTTTTCTTTTGTTGGAGAATCTGTTCAAACTCCTCCAAGGATAGATTTCCTTTGCCGACTTCTAATAAAAAGAAAACGCAAATCCTGACCATACCACGAAGAAAGCGGTTACTAGTAATGGTGAATCGTAGCCTACCCTGCTCTTCATTGACGATCACTTCACTGCGTGTGATATGGCAATCTGTATTCTTATACAAGTCTGGTTGCTTACACAGCGGTTTGAAATCTTTAGTATGAAGAATAAGCGCTGCTGCTTTTTTCATCAATTCAAAGTCTAGTTCCAATTGATCATAAAACGAACTATGCGCAAAGAGCACTGGGTCTTTTTTCCAATGGATAAAATAATCATATGTCCTTGCTACAGCATCAAAGCGACAATGCTGATCATCAGCTACTTCCACAATTTCAAAAACAGCTATGCGGTCGGGTAAATTTTTATTTAGTCGAAATTTCAGATCGAAGCTGGGTGCTTCCTCAAGATTGATATGCATAATGTACTGACTAGCATGTACACCTGCATCCGTGCGTCCACAACCATAAGCTATGATCTTTTTCTTAAAAAGCTTAAAGAGAATATCCTCTATTACTTCCTGCACCGTCTTATCGGTATTGATTTGCCGCTGCCATCCGCTGTAATATGTCCCATCGTATCCTAAGTGTATAAAGTAACGCATCTGCAAAGATAGAAAGAGTAATGCTAGATATTTCTAGTATTTTAAAATGGATCAAGGAATGAAAATATTCCATCAAAAA
>CALJVI010000030.1 GCA_937974575.1 uncultured Saprospiraceae bacterium
AGAAGGACACTCTAAGGAAATATGTAAGAGTAAAGATCCAAACTCTTCATTATCTTCTGGTAGATTGACATTTGTAAATTTGGTTTGTCCATCACCAGCGAAGTTAAAACGCTCTTCATTGAGTATGTTGATGGTACTTCCGTTCTGTGGTTTACGATATCTGTAAGAGGTTTCGTTATTTAAGTTATTGCTGTCATCAGGGTGTTCAGTAGCTAAGCTAATGAGGTTTGTATTATTATCCGTAAGATCAACTATTCGATCAAAAACAACTGTTTTGATTTCTCCAGGTTGGAGGCTAATGTCAAAAGTTTCTGTAAAAGAAGGAAGACCATTAATAGTAACTCCTACAGGAATATTACTGATAGACTCACTACCAAAATTTTGTAATTCTGCTCTAATTTTTACAGGCTTAGTAAACATACTGATCACATCAGGAGCAGTCACATTGACTACACCAACATCCTTAGCAGGGATAGAATAACCTTCTGACCAAGCAGATTCTGTCATTCCACTAAAGGTACCTTCACAAGAGTCATCAGCGAGGTTCGCTGCGCTTAGACCAGAACCATCATTCATAGGTAAATAAGCAACTAATCCAGCTTCATTACCACTAAATGTTTCCGTCTGATTGTCTGAAAGTTCTTGCTCTGTGCGTGCAATGTCCCATATTCTAACCTCATCAATAAAACCATTCCACTGTCTACCTGGAAAACCAGAGGATTCTCCAATGATTACTGTTTGGTTATTATGAGCTGGCGCATTGGAAAGTAATCCAGTGCTTACAAGATTTCCATTAATAAATAGCTGCATTCTATCTTCCTGCTTTACGGCAGCTACATGATACCATTGATTGGCATTCATGAAAGGATCGGATTGTACCTCAGGCCATGCGTTGGTTCCAACTACGAAACTAAGCGTACCATTTTTTCCTGCTCTAAAGGCAAATCCAGAATCTGGCCCTTGCATATCTTTAGTAACGATACTTCCTTGCCAAGCTTCTGCACGCCATTCTGAGGCATATATCCAAGCTTCAATTGTGAATTCTTCACCTATATTGAAAGATTCGGAGTTGCATAATTCAAGCTGACCATCTGAACCATTAAACATAAGACTGTGGTTCTGAGCAAAGCATATTGTACTAGCAAAGCTAAAAATTAAAGTGTAGAGTAATGTTTTCATATTATTTAGTTTAATTTTATTAGCAATATACAAAACAGTTCCTGTATATGGCAGATCAAAGTATTAGAAATTCTATTTTCTTGCTTTAGTTTACATCCCACCACATACGAGCGCTTATAACATCGCCTCCCGATAACCGATCTACTGCTTCGTTATAGTTTTGAGTATTATTGATCTTTTCGTCCAAAGGATATCGCAATCTACGTGGAATTTCACCATCAGACTCTCCATCTGTCAGACCGGGGGAAAGATCAGGATACCCTGATCTACGATAATTAGCGTAGGCTTCAAAGCCATCAAAAAGCAAGGCTACCCACTTTTGAGTATTGATCTGTTCTATGGCATCACTTTGATCGTATTCAATATCGTTTTCTGTAAGATAATCCTCAACGTCATCATCACTAATAGGCTCGGCATTTGGGTAAAGCTCCAGCTGCCTCATAGCAGCACGGATTCCGTTCTCATAAGCTTCTTTTGCGTCTCCAGCAACCCAACCTTTTATGATTGCCTCTGCTTTTAAAAATTCCGCTTCAGCATGACTAAAATATATGGCTGGCGCATCATAAGCGACCATAATCTCTCTGTGCGGTTGAGCAAAGACAAAATTATCTATTCCTGTTGGGACACCATTGGGTCTTCCTAAGTGGAATCCTTGACCTACGGAGTTGTTGATAGATCCATCGCTTTTGTAGGTTTCCATAAGGGTAGTCTCTCGAGGATCATTGTTGTTGAGTATAAAATTTACAAATTCGTCACTATACCGAAAGAGGTGTCCAGTCACACCAAAATCTTGAAAAACTTCTGCTACACCGCTTGCGTTACTGCCATCTACATTAGAGCCACTGTATGAGATATATGCAATGTCATCAAAGCTATTGATGATGCCGTCTTGGATAGCTTTACTTCCAATCTCCATTGCAAGGTCAGGTTCAACATTTGAGATACGCATGGCAATACGTAACAACAAAGTATTGCCAAACTTCTTCCATTTTTGTATATCACCCTTGTAAAGAATGTCTGCACTAGAGGGGGCATCAAGGCTCTCGTCTAGGCTTGCTATTGCAGTTTGAAGCTCTTGGATAAACTGCATGTAAGTATCTTCCTGCTTGTCAAATTTAGGTTTGGGAAGCTCTGCACCAAGATTAGCTTCACTGTAAGGAATATCACCATACATATCTGTCAGCTTCTGAAAAAAGAACACTTTGAAGATGATAGCCATCTGCTGCAAATTAGAGCCTTGCTCCGCAGACTGAATAAGGTCGGTGATGTCTTTACCGATTCTTAAATAAGAGTTGTTCCACCATGCACTGAGCCAATCTTCATTAGTTGTGTTGTATCGATCCGCATCCCAGTCGCCTGATAACTGTTGTGCCCAGTTGGAACAGTATATTAGATTTCCTCTCCACTGATCATAACGTTCGCTAGAGGCTCGGTTTAGAACATAGGTAAACTGCAACTCAGGGTCAATATTATCGGGTTGATTCTGATTGGGATTGGTATTGATTTCCCCAAGATCTTTGGTACATCCAAATGCTAATAGACAGGCAGAGAATACAAGGATATAATGTAGATATTTTATGTTCATTAGAATTTTACTTTTAGATTAAAGCCAAAGGTTCTGGTACTTGGTAGAGCAGCATACTCGATACCGATGTCATTGCCCGTAGCAGTGTAGATAGATTCAGGATCAAGGCCTAATTCATCTAATCCATTTTGGAAGAAGTACAAGTTTCGTGCAACTAAGGAAAGATTAATTCCTTTGATAAATTTCATCTTGTCTAATACTTTCTTACTGAAATTGTAGCCCAGTGTCAGCTGTCTAAGTTTGATATATGAAGCATCATAAACATTCTCTTCACTGATAGAAGATATGCGTTCATAGTAGGTATCTAACTTGGCTGGGGTAGTATTTATGGTTTCTCCATCAGCAGCTACTCCTTGACCAAGGATAGTAAAGTCCTCGCTATCTCTACCAGGTAATGTCTTGATATGTCTGCCAAATAAATAGCCGAAACTACTGGTTGTAGACAGTATCTCTCCGCCTTGTTTTGTATCAATAAGAAATGCAAGATTCCATTCTTTAAAGCGGAACGTATTGGTCAATCCACCATACCAGTCAGGGTTAAAGTTTCCAAGAATTTGTCTCTCGGCTGCAATTTGAGGAAGACCATCATTGTCATGAATGATCTGGCCTTGGTCATTTCTGTCGTATACATTACCCCATATTTCTCCAATTTGTCCATTACGACGAGCTATGATATTGGCAGAGAAGGTTCGGTCAGCGCCAAAGTTTAATTGCTCTATTCCTTCATTAATTTCAAGCACTGTATTCACATTTTTCGCAAAGTTTAGACTTGCGGTCCAGGTAAAAGAATTGGTTTTGATAGGAGTACTGTTAATCAAAAATTCAATACCATTATTTTTTACTTTTCCAGCATTCAGAGTGATGCTATTGAAACCTGCCGATGCAGGGAGTGGATTAGGGATGATATGATTATCGGTGATCTGATTGTAGTAGGTGACATCTAGTCCTAGACGGTTATTAAAGAAACGTAGATCTGCCCCAAGTTCTAAGGCGGTCGTTCTGGAAGGTTGCAAGAGTGGATTGACCGCTTCATCTCCATTGATATTTGCTATCGGTATGAGATTGCCATCTACCTCTTTAGGATCTGTTGAGATAAAATAGGTAGCCACCTGTGAATAAGGTGCATTTTGTGTGAAACCAGATACTCCATATCCTAATCTAAGTTTAGCAAAACTGAGCCACTTTTGAGTTTTGATGGCATCGGAAAGTATAAAGCTCAGTGAGCCAGCACCGTAGACAACGGAATTGTCAGAATCAATAGATAAATCTGGATTTGTCAGCACAGAAAGAAAGTCATTTCTAATAGATCCTTCTAAGTATAGGTAGTTGTTGATACTCACTGTTGCGTTTGCAAACATGGCATTAATTCTCTGTTTGTTTTCATCCAAAGCGCCTTGTCTTATTACATTCATATTTTCAAGTGTACTGACTTGTGATTCTATATACCCTGTACCTACAGTTCCGTTTTGCTCAAAGAAACGATCAGTTCGCGTAGCTCCGAGATTTACTTTTAAACCGATATTATCATTGAGTGGCTTGTCCGCAGAAACAAGAAAGTCATAATTGTTTTCTGTAATTCGGAAAGTATCCAAGAATATGGAGCCTGCCATATTGTGCTGAGTACCGTCCACCTCTACATTAAAAAAATTGTGGTCGCTTCTATCTGTTGTTACTCTCAATTGTGTAGATAGCCAATCAAAAATCTCGTACTTTACTGAGCCCATTGCTGTGATTCGCTTTTTTGTATCATGATTATTATTTTCATTTACGCCCCAATACGGACTGAGTGTAAATGGATTATTTGACCAGTAAATTGGATCGCCATCTGCATCTCTTGTATTAGAGAAAACGTCTTGTGGCAAGTTGGCTGGAGCGATCACAAAATACTTAGCAGGATTACTAGGATTGTCTGTAAGATTCGTTCTGTTTTCTGCCTCTTCTTGCACTAGATTAATTTTCCCATTCAAGCTCAATTTGTCTATCGGTTTGTACGAAGCATTTAGATTGACACCGTATTTTTTATACTTAGAATTTTTCACAATTCCTCTATTGCTGGTGTGCGTCACGGAGGTACGCGTACTTATTTTTTTATTGCTAGCATTAAAAGCTAATCCATTGGTAAAGGTTTGCCCATTCTCATAAAAGGATCTTATATCCTCCTGACCTACAGCAGAGTAGGGTAGAGTGCTGCCATTAAATATCGGAGTTTCGCTTCCATCCAACTTTGCTCCCCAACTGCGCCAGTTGTCTATAGCTTCTTGCTGACTGGTAGGTTTTAAACCATTTGCTCCCTGTCCATATTGCTCTTGATAATTGGGCAGCAAAGCTACTTGCTCCGTTACAAAATTGGAAGTATACTCTACACCTATACATTTACCTTTGGTCCCTTTTTTGGTGGTGATAATCACCGCTCCATTCGCACCACGTGAACCATATAATGCAGTTGCCGAAAGCCCTTTCAGAATGGTAATATTTTCGATATCATCCGGATTCAGTGCTGTCAATCCATCACCAGAATCTCGGCCTCCAAATAGACCGGCGCTTCCCACCACATCGTTAGCAATGGTGATGCCATCTATGATGATCAGAGGGCTGTTGTCTCCCGAGAATTGTGCAAGACCACGGATCACAATACGCGTAGCACCACCGGCACCATTACTCGGTTTGGTGATCTCAAGACCAGCTACTTTACCAGCTAGCTGGGAAGCTACATTCAGTTCTCGTGCTTGATTGAGATCATCTCCATCTACTTCGGAAAATGAAAATCCAGCTGCTTTCTTGTCTTTCTCTATCCCAAATGCGGTGACGACTACTTTCTCGAGTTGTACAGCATCTTCAAGCAGATTTACTTCGTAATATTTTTGTTCTGGATTTACTTTCAGTTGATAGGTCTGATATCCTAAGTAGCTTATTTCAATAATCGCAGCTTCAGCTACAGTCATTTCGAATAATCCATCAATATCGGTTTGAGTAAAATTGGTCGTACCAGTTTCAATCATATTGGCAAATATGACGGGCTCCTGATTTTCTCCGGCGAACACTTTGCCACTGATGGATACCTGAGCATCTACATAGCACCAAGCAACCAAGAGGAGGAGGGCAATAATCGTTTTTTTCATACTAGATTTATATGCTACAAAAATATGAAAATCCGTAACTTTTATATCTTTCTCTATGGGATTTCGTCCAAATTATTCCAGCACTGCTAATTATGCAGATATCCTGTGAAATGCAGTGTGTAATATTGAATGATTTGGGGCCATCACGCCTTCTATATAGGAGGTTTTGTACCCTATAGAGAGGGCGTGACCAGGCTCTTCATCACGCCGCTAACGCTTTGGTCCTTTGCCAACGCGTCAGGCTCAGCAGGACTGCTTCCCTACGGTCGCATGATTACTATCCTTTGTCCAAAAAAAAATATGATTATGGATAATCGATCTATACGGGATCTTTTTTGCGTGAGGGATATGGAAGGACACCACGATAGTGGGGTGTGCTCTGACGACGTACGAGGAGGAGTACCGAAGCAACGCGGAGCCTGGAGGAGCCCGACCTATGCCGATGATCAAGGTCTAGCATTGGATGTAGGGTCATCATAGGCATAGGGCACGCCCAAGAAATTATTATTAAATTTAAAAAACTAAAAAAATGAACCAGACGTTTGGTTATTTATTGTGCTCTGCATTCAGAACATTATAATCTATATTTCTATATTGTGTAATAAATATTAAACAACACACCATGAAAGCAACAGTAAAATTACCCCTCATTTTAAGTGTAGTATTCATACTCAGTTCTTGTGTCTCCAAAAAATCTTTTCACTTATTACAATCCGAAATTGATTCTGTAAATAAGGAGCTCGGTAAGTGCGGAGAGGACCTTAATAAGTACATGAATAAGTATAATGTCTGTGCTGAAGACAAACGAGTTTTGCAGGCAGAACTCAATGGTCTCAAAAGTAATATCTCACTGCGTGAAGAGCAAATAAGTGATCTCAAAGGGCAGGTATCAGATGCACGAATGCAAAGAGATAAGCAGTTGACGCAGGTAGGAGATCTTACCGTATTGTCGCAATCCGCAAATGATAACATAAAGGAAACATTGCAGCAATTAGAAACTAAAGATCAGTATATCAACTTGTTGCAAGCTGCAAAAACGAAAGCGGACTCTATGAATCTTGCCTTAGCCATCAACCTCAAGGGCGTATTGAGTCAAGGTATTTCCGATGCTGATGTTGATGTAAAAGTAGACAAGACCGTGGTATTTGTAAATCTATCCGACAAGATGTTGTTCACGAGTGGCTCGTCGGATATATCTCCTAGAGCATTTGAGGTACTCGGAAAAATTGCAAAAATTGTGCAATCACGACCTGACCTAGAAATCATGGTCGAAGGCTATACGGATAATGTGCCGATTTCAAATTCTTGTATCACAGATAACTGGGATTTGTCTGTGAAGCGATCTACTTCTGTAGTCCGTGTATTGCAAAAGAATTTTGGAGTAAGTCCCGATAGAATGATAGCTGCTGGACGAGGTGAGTACAATGTGCTTGCTGATAATGCTACTAGTGAAGGTCGCTCTATCAACCGACGTACCAGGATCATCATTCTCCCTAAGCTCAACCAGTTTTATGATCTTTTGAATCCACAAAACGTACCCAAAGGATAAAGAGATAAAATGAAAAGAGGACAATGGAGTAGTTCCATTGTCCTCTTTTTATATGAATGTATATGGACTATTTTGGGGCATATTCGTTCATTGCCTTCTTTAAATCTAGCACATTGTAGTATTCATTGGAAAAGAGGTAAGACTGCTTGTTTCTCATCTCAATCACGAAAAGTAAAGCTGTATCGGTGTTGATTTGGGCAGAATACCTGCTTTGTTGTGGTAGTGCTTTGATAAAGTGCCGATCTACCTTATTATATGGAATAATTTTGTTCCCATAGTGCAATTCAGATGATTTGAAAGTGAGCGGCTTGATGTTTGTAGCATGTACATAGCTGAGTACTGATGTTCCAGCGGAGATGAGTCCAATAAAGCCGAGTAGCATCCCAATAAGTCCTGATAATTTGAAATTAGGAGCCAAACGCTTGGTCATCAGTAAGTAACATAAGACCGCACCTAAAATAGTAGCTGCTAAAAGCATGTAAAACTGCACGTTTAGCGGTGTAGCATAAGGGGCAATGATGGTCAGAAATGACTGCATAATTCAGATTGATAAATAAAACATAAATATAACGTATAAATCTATACACATACGTTAATTTAGCACCCATTCAAAACACAATACCTGAAAATGAAATATTGGTTATTCAATTACAACGATAGTGAAGTAAAAATTTCTGACTTCCTGACAAAGGGTCACATCATAACAGTGCCTGTACAGGATAAGGCAGATCAGATAAAGAAGGATGACAAAGTCGTCATTTGGCAATCTGGAAAAGAAGTGGGTTGCTTGGGACTCGGAATGGTGGTTTCAGAAATACTGAAAAGCGAGGACGGAAAAGCCTTGTTCGTAACTTTGTTTATTAATTATAATCTTCAAGACAAGCCGATCAGCAAAGAGCAGTTAGGTTCTCAAATCTGTGATTTTGAAGACTTTTATGACAAAAAATTCAAAGACTCTATTATAGAGGTTGGTGAAGGTCATTATAAATGCCTCTTGGAGATAATACAGGAGAACCAATTAGCTGTAGATAAGAGTGAGGAACTAGTGGGTAATGCGGTTCCCGTGTTTCCGCATAATACCATACTCTATGGCCCATCTGGAACTGGAAAAACATACAGAACCATTAATTATGCCTTATCTATCATTGAGCAAAAATCCTTGGCTGAAATTTCGAGTGAAAATAGACGTGATCTCAGAGATCGCTATAATAAGTATGCGGAAGAGGGGTACATCCATTTTGTGACTTTTCATGAAAACTTCCGCTACCAGGACTTCATTGAAAGCTTTAGAAAGACTAAGCCAAATCATCAAGGTATCAGTCATGAGGTTGAAGACGGAATATTCAAGCAGATCGCTATAGAGGCAAAACGTAGTATTGTGGAGAGTTTGCTGGAGAATATGCCTAAGAAGGAAAACAAGGTGAGTTTTAATCAGGTTTATCGTGCATTTTTGGAGTATATCAAAGGCGATCAGTTTGATGCTTTCGTTACTCCTGATGGACGTAAGATATTGCTACATAATGTAGCTCGCTTTGGACACATCGTCGCACGACCACAAAATTCATTTTCTACTTATACTTTATCAAAGCACAAGATCAAAAAGCTATATGATAAGTTCGGTGAAGGATTTGCTACCAACAATCTAGAGCAAGATATCATAGATACTATTGGTTCTACCAATCCGATTGCAGTATGGTCTGTATTCAATTCCTTGAAAAGATTTGAAATAGGCTATTTGGAAGAGCTAGGCAAAGAAGGTGAAAACATAGAAGTTGATGATGAAGAGGTGAAGGAGTTTGAACTCAATAAGATGCAAAATATCGCTAACTTTCAAGCAAAGCGTCATGTCTTGATCCTTGATGAAATGGGTAGAGGTAATGTCAAGAGCATCTTTGGTGAAACCCTAAGCATATTGAACAGCTCAAAAAGAGAAGGAGCAGCTGAAGCGCAGGCGGTGATCTTGCCTTACTCTAAAACATACTTCAGCATACCTCCAAATCTATATTTGATAGGTACTATGAATATCAATGATCAAGAATTGGCTGAAATGGATTTGGCTTTACGTAGTCGCTTTCATATGATAAAAGTAGAGCCGATGCCAATGGTTTTACCTACTATTATAAGTGGAGAATTTCAAATAGATCTTGCGCAGTTACTCTTGTTAATCAATGCTCGAATCAAAGTGCTCGTAGGCGCAGGAGAGGGAATAGGTCATGCTTATCTACTCAATATTCAGAACTTCCAAGAATTGAAGTTGGCTTTTTACGGTAAGATTGTTCCTATCCTAAACGATATATTCAAAGGCAATAATGCCAAGATTGGCTTGGTCCTGGGTAAAGGATTTTTCAATAAAATAGAGTTTGATAAGACTCAGATTCTTGCCAATTTTGATGACGAGATCAACAGTAAGTATGGTAAGCAAAGCAGGTATTTATTAAAGTCTTTCTCTGAAGTAACAGAACTAGATTTTATCAATATCTATGATGAGACCAGCAGTACAGTTCCTG
>CALJVI010000031.1 GCA_937974575.1 uncultured Saprospiraceae bacterium
CTATTGTGGGTACTCCTACAAATGGTACCGTCTATAGGTTTGAGAGAGGCTCAGTAGCGGTCAATAATGTTGCCCCAGTCCAAGATAAATATATCCTAAGTCCAAACCCAGCAACAGATATACTTAGCATAGGTCAAAATAGAGATCAGCCAAAAATTCAGTCTATTAAAATTTACAATGCTAATGGCCAGCTTGTGCAGACTAAAGCTGCTGATAGTAATACGCTTAATATTTATAGCCTACCTGCTGGAGTGTTCTATCTGCACATACAAGATAAAGATGAGATTTCTGTTCAGCGCTTTGTCAAGTTGGGTAAGTAGATACAAAATTAGTTTTTAAAAAAAAGCGATCATACCTTAATTTAGTGTGGTCGCTTTTTTTATTTGAATAATCATTTTAGCATGCACCCATTTCATTACGCTTTTAAAATAAAAGACATTCCGTCTACACGTAAATTTTACATCGAACTACTTGGTTGTAAGGAAGGGCGATCTACAGACATCTGGATAGATTTTGACTTTTTTGGAAATCAATTGTCGGCGCATATCAGCTCGGAAATGCCTCCCCTTGATTATTGTGGAAAAGTAGATGGGGTGTCCGTGCCTATTCCTCATTTTGGATGCGTGATTGAGAAAGAGCAATTTGAAAAAATACAGCAACGTTTTGAAGAAGTAGGAGTCGATTTTATTGTCAAGCCACAAGTCAGGTATGAAGGCCAGGAAGGGGAGCAGTATACTATGTTTGTGTTGGACTATAGTGGGAATCCGTTGGAGTTTAAGGCGTTTGCTAATGAGGAGGATATGTTTGCGAAATAGTGTATTAACAAGATTTAAGATCACGATGATTTATATTTTATTGGATTTCGTTCTTGACTTAAAGCAATATCTCTATTTGTCTAATTAATCCCATTCTAAAGATTCTGATAATAAATCCCATTTGTAATTGAGTATTTCGCATTATATTGTTGATCCTTTAGCACAAGTAAATGAAATGTTGTTTGCTTACTATCTGTTAAATTCATGGTTTCTTTATATTCTATATGGATTATTTCATATATTAGAGAAACAAGAAATGAATTAATTTTCAAACCAGTATCTAACACACCGCCAAATGAAACGAATCCAGAGTGTCCTGCTTATCCTAGCCCTTAACTTTTCATTATTTGCTCAATCTTATAACTGGGAAATTTTACCACAGCATAATTATTCACCTATTGAAATTATGCATGTTTTTAATAATGGTGATTTATTAGGTGAATTAGCTGTTCCAAAATCATTGGTTATCTCTAAGAATAACGGCCTTTCATGGGAGAATTTTTATGATGGAAATTTTGAGCCTCAATACAATTACATAAATTCTGATTTTGTTTTCGAGGAGGATAATGAGGGGAATCTCTATTTTCAAGATAGAGAAAACATATATAAATTTGGGAACAATTCTATTTCTATATTCTTTAATGAAGATGATTTCTTTTACATAGAAGATTTTAAGTTTTTACCAAACGGCAATTTACTAGTTGCAGATAAAAGAGATCTAATCTTAATGGATAAAAATGGAGATGAACTAGCTCGTGAATCTTGGTGGACACATTCTGTTGAATTTATGATCGGAGACAATGGTAAAAATTATGCTAAGCATTCACTTGGTGCTACGGACTATATAGTTTCGTTTAATGACGATTTGTCTATGTTAACGGACCAATTGTTTATTCCAGATGTATATGATAATATATTTTATAATCAAGGGAGATTGTTTTTAGACGGACGATATAGTGATAATGAAGGGGTGACATGGCAGAACTTGAATTCAGGTTTGTTTGGAAATAACACTTTTCCTATTGGTGAAATTATATCGGCAGAAAACGGTAAGTTAATAGTTTTATCAGGAGGTGAATTTTGGATTTCACTTAATAATGGGGATAGTTTTGCATCACTTGGCATTGAAGACGAATTGTCAGATTACAGTTCCTTAAACTTGAAGTCAAATGGTGAAAAAATATGCATTGTTGGATACGATTGTAATCGAACTATTACTATCATTTCAGAAAATGATGGGCAAGACTTTTCTGCTATTCAAAGTAGTGTTGGTCAATCTGTTTCAAATAACACAGCTGCAGATTTGAATTCGAATTTGATAACTGAGGTATGTGACGATAAGTACTTTATTTATAGTCAGGAAACTGAATCTTGGATTCTACGCAACAATGATGAGAATGTATCCTCAGCCAAGTATTTGCTCCTGAATGACAATTCATTTTTAAGAGTTACAACTCAAAGTGTTGCAAAATCTGCAGATCAAGGAGAGACTTGGATAGAAAAGGTTGACTTCTTAAATGGCTATTTTATAGTCAAAGGGAATAAGGTTTTTGGATATGCTTGGGATCCACTTCTTGGGGATGTTTTATATTCCAGTCTTGATGATGGAAACACGTGGCAAACTTCACCATTGTTGAATAACCAATGGCTGTTCAGCAATGAGCCAATATTTGATGTAACTGCTGATAATAAAGTTGTTGTTTTCGATTACCTCTCTAGTATTTTTGATCCTACTTTTTCAGTGTGTGATCTTCAAGGCGAAGATTGTAAAGAGATTAGTCTCGGCGAACCAGATGGATTGATAAAATCTGTTTTTGCTTCAAATGCTTCAAATGCAATTTTCCTTTTTGTAAGGGATTCAAATTTTGAAGATAAATTATGGGTAACCTACGATGAAGGAATAACTTTCGAAACTAGAGATGTACCAGGTGATTCCCCAAGTGTTAGTTCACTTTATCATTCACAAAATGATAACTTAATTTTTACGGATGGTCAAGATATTTATTTGAGTAACGATGAAGGAATTACTTGGATACTAATAAGCGGGAATTTCCCTTCTGTACAGTCGATAAATAATATCTCCTTTGGTCTTGATAATCGTTTGTATATTTCCTGTGATGGGCCTGGTGTAATCAAATCTGCTTTTCAATTAAAAGATATTAGTAGAGTTAAAATAAATGTTTATTCTGATGAAAATATGGATTGCGCTTTTCAGAATGATGAACTAGGTATTGGAAATATTAAAATATTGCTTAATGATGTACTGATAAGAACCACTTTGGTTAATGGTCAGTTAGATTTAGTTTTAAATGATGGAGTAAACAAAATAGAATTATTGCACGATGAAAACTTATATTTTGCTTGTCAGGACGAATTTACTATTGAAGTAACAGAGAGTGAGGTGGAAGAGGATCTCCATATTCCTTTACAAAGACTTATAGATTGTGTTTCTTTAGAATCTAATGTAGGATCGCCATTACTGAGAAGGTGTTTTGAAAATTACTTGACTGCACAAGTTTGTAATAGTGGAACAGTTCAATCTGAAGAGAGCCTTATTTTTTTGGAGCTAGACCCTTATTTTAATTTCATTGATTGCTCGCTTCCACTTATTTCATTAGACGGAAATACATTGCAATTCAAAGCAGAAAAACTTTTTCCAGGGGAGTGCATGAACTTTAGAGTAAACTTCGAAGTAAGTTGTGAATCTGAATTGGGTCAAGAACACTGTGTAAGTATATGGACTGAACTCGAAAGTAATTGTGAGACTATTACTGCAAGCCGAGAAGGAGGATATTGTATGGAGAACATAGGATCATATGACCCTAATGATAAAAGTATATTTGTAAATGGAACACAGGGCATGGACTATTTAGAAGATGGTGATGACATTGAATATCTAATCAGATTTCAAAACACAGGGACGGATACCGCTTTTACAGTAAGAATTGAAGATGACCTGTCAGAAAGATTTGACTATCGTAGTGTTGAACCTACCGTGGCTTCACATGATTACACTTGGAGTTTGAATGATGGGATGCTTGAGGTTTTATTTGAGAATATTCTGCTTTTAGATAGTACTACAAATGAACCAGCTTCTCATGGGTATGTAAAATTCAAGATTCGCTTGAAGGATGAAATTTCGCTTGGAGATACTTTTTCGAATAAAGCTGGAATTTATTTCGATTTTAATGAACCGATCATAACAAATGAAGTGGAGACGTTGTTTGGTGCTCCACTATCTACAAAAAATATATCAACTAATAGTTTTGCACCTTTTCCAAATCCAGCAGATAAACAGATAAATATTCCAGCTGAATACATAGGATACAGTATGAATATCTTTACTGCACATGGACAAGAAGTTCGATTTGAAGAAAGCTTGAATTCTAATAAGATAGATATCTCAAATTTTGCGAATGGCCTTTATTTTGTAAAACTTCGCCAAGGGTCTAAACAAGTGTATTCGAAATTCTTAAAACAGTAGTTAGTAAAGGGGTATATCTCAGCTTATCAATTCTGATACCAATAGGCTTGGCAGCGTAGGCCGACTGAGGGATAGTAAGGGCTGAGGCTTCTTAGCCTCAGGTGCGCAGCCTGTTCAGTCTGACAGGCGCAGCACGGGAGCGATAGCGTACCCCTGAATAGCGCGACCCTGACTGACGCCTCTTCGGCGGAGGGAATGGGGCAGTCCCTGATAAATACGCTCTAGTTCGCTAAGCTTTTTCGTTAAACACCTCAGAGACCTTAGTCAAGCTGAGGTGCTCAAGATACCTTAGAAGAGGTAAGAGCAAGAGTTAAGATTAAGAAAGAGCTGCTTAGGTATCTTGAGCAAGTATGATTAGCTTAGGTTCTTCTGAGGTGGTTTCCCACCTCTCCGAGTTGGACAGGCGCCAGCGATAGAGTTGCTGTTTCGCCACAAAATCCCAAACACAAGCCATATTTTACCGTATAATACTATTCATGATTGAAGGTGTCGCAATAGATTTTGAATAGAATTTTTCAAGATCGAGGCAAAAAGCGCAGGCATAGCCTTAGCTATGACGAGTATTTTTAACGAAGAGATTGGTAAATTTTGGCAAAATATATGCGTCATGCTCAATCATGAATGGTATAAATCCCTCAAACTGTCGTAAATTTGCGACTCAAAAAATAATATAGATATGTATCGTACGCACAATTGTGGAGCACTTAGGATGGAGCATGTAGGTCAGGAAGTTACCCTCAGTGGGTGGGTCCAGACAGTGCGTGACAAGGGGTTTATGATGTGGATAGATCTACGGGATCGATATGGCGTGACGCAGCTCTTGTTTAACGAAGAGGTGAGCTCTAAGGAATTGCTGGAAGCGGCGCGCTCTGTGGGACGTGAGTTTGTAATCAAGATCACGGGTAAGGTGATCGAACGGAGCAGTAAAAATGATAAAATCCCAACTGGGAATATAGAAATAGAAGTGAGCCAATTTGAGATACTCAATGCTTCGCAGACACCGCCATTCACGATCGAGGACGAATCGGATGGTGGAGATGATCTGCGTATGAAGTATCGCTATCTAGACATCAGACGTAATCCTGTAAAGGAGAAATTGATGTTCAGATCTAAGCTCGCACTGGAGACGCGCAAGCATCTGATCGGAACTGACTTTGTAGAAATCGAGACTCCGTTTTTGATCAAGTCGACACCAGAGGGTGCACGAGATTTTGTTGTGCCTAGTCGTATGAATCCAGGGCAGTTTTATGCATTACCGCAGAGTCCACAGACCTTCAAGCAGATCTTGATGGTAGGCGGTATGGATAAGTACTTTCAGATCGTGAAATGTTTCCGTGATGAAGATTTGCGTGCAGATCGTCAGCCAGAGTTTACACAGATAGACTGCGAGATGGCATTCGTGACACAGGAGGATATCCTCAATACTTTTGAGGGCTTGACTAAGCACCTGTTCAAAACGATGTTGGACATGGATATGGAGGACTTCCCGCGCATGGATTATGATGAGGCGATGAGCAGATATGGCTCGGACAAGCCAGACATTAGATTTGGGATGGAGTTTGTAGAGCTTACCGAAGAGGCAAAGGGTAAGGGCTTTCCTGTATTCGATGATGCGGAGATGGTCGTAGGGATATGTGCTCCTGGTCAAGCCAGCGAGTACTCCAATAAAGATATTAAGAAACTGACAGAGTGGATGCAACGTCCGCAGATCGGCGTGAAGGGTATGATCAATGTCAAGTACAATGCAGATGGCACAATCAAGTCGTCGGTAGATAAATTTTATGATGAGGCGCAGCTGAAGACTTGGCTCGCTAAGTTTGATGCCAAGCCTGGCGACATGTTGTTGATCCTATGTGGTGAGACGGACAAGACACGCAAGCAACTCAACGAGCTACGCCTAGAGATGGGCAACCGTATGGGCCTTCGTGATAACTCTGTGTTCAAGCCGCTATGGGTAGTCGACTTTCCGCTACTTGAGTGGGATGAGGACTCCAATAGATTTCACGCGATGCACCACCCATTTACTTCACCGAAGAAGGCCGACGTCGAGCGCATGCTCAATGGCGACCACGAGACGATGAAGGCACTACGTGCTGATGCGTACGATCTAGTGATCAATGGTGTCGAGATTGGCGGTGGTTCTATACGTATCCACGATCGCGCACTACAAGAGAAAAACTTTAAACTACTCGGATTTACAGACGAAGAAGCAGAAGATCAGTTTGGATTTTTGATGGGTGCATTTGAGTACGGTGCGCCACCTCATGGTGGGATTGCATTCGGATTTGATCGCCTCTGTTCGGTGATGAACGGCACGCACTCCATCCGTGATTTTATCGCATTCCCAAAGAACAATCAGGGTCGCGATGTGATGATTGACGCACCTTCGAAGATACATGATGAGCAGTATGATGAGTTGTATTTGAAGAGTACAGCTGCGGAGAAGGTGGTGGAGTAAGATTGTTTATTTGTTGATTCGTTTATTTGTTAATGCGCGCTAGAGCAGTACGAATAAACGATTAAATAAATTAACATTCTTTGGGGCCGTGCCGCCACTACGTTAGGCACCGGGCTCTACACTACTACATCAAGAGCCTGCGCAACCTGTCTGCGCGGGCTCTTGATATAACGCTGCGATCCCTCGTCCTTGTAGGGCTATAGCTGTTCGCATCGCCTAGAAGGAGTTGTGATTGCTTTAAAGACTCAAAAATTATTGTTATATTTATCAAAACAAAAACAACCATAGATGAAAAAAGCACTAACTACCCTGATCACTATTCTTATCCTTTTACTATCTTTTTCATGTAATGACGACGATGTTATAATGGAGGAAGGTACGGCGGAAGGTACAGCGGAAGAGACTAGCCTAATTACTTATGAACCCATCAGTATTTGTAATAACTACGAATTCCACGAACCAGAAAATATAGGATTTGTAACTTTTGCAAAAGAGTTTAATGGAGACTTGATTTATGGAGGTCAATCTGGCTTTCAAGTATGGGATGAATTCGGAGCGAATCTATTGCATGAAGAAATTCAAAATAACTTTTTCTTTAATGAAGTTTTGGAATACAATAACTCTGCCTTGATATGTACATCAGATGGGGTATATAAATACACTGATCAGCAAGAATTGACTTTGATAACTGAAGGCTTCTGTCATGATATTGTTTTATATCAAGACGAGGTGATATTTGCTGCTGCGCAAGGAATATTTAGATTGAATGCCGATGACCAGAATGCTGACATGTTTACTGACCCTAACGATGAAAATAATCATAACCCTTTTTGGGATTTGCAGGTTGTAGGAGATAAGCTATTTGCCTCTACTAATTTTGGTCTTGAAATTAGAATATCAGAGTATGAAGGTCCTGATTATATAACCGATTATACAGCCGCTAAAAATATAGGTTTGGAAACGATAACTTATCCTGGAGGCAATATAGATCTTATTTCAGATGGAGACGATTTGTATTTTTGGACTAACAATGGGTCAGCCAAATATTTATACCGTAAAGTTGGAGATCGATTTGAAGAGCTGTTGAATACAGAAGATTTTCTGTTTTCTCAAGAGCAAAGTCTAGAGCAGGATTTTATCAAATCATTTTTAAAGAACTTTGAATTTATTGAAGACAAGTTATTCGTTGGGTCAAATAAAGGGTTATTTGAGCTTGATTTAGCTTCTTCTTCGATTGAGATGCAACTTAAGGTTGACAGTCTTCTATCGCACACTAATATTAATTATTATGATTTAAGTTCAGATCCTAGTCAAGCGAGTTATGTAGTCACAAACTATAATACCGTTGTTAAGATTAGTTGCAATTGAACTTCTTTAAGCTGAAATATGGATGCTACTTTACTATATCAAGAGTCTAAATGAGCAATTTAAGGCAGTTTTAAAAATAAGATTAAAGGTTTATCTTTATTGAAAATCATACCTAGATGTCAATACTAAAATCACTAGCTCACCTTTTACTCATCCTATTTATAGGATTTGTTTTTTCTTGTTCGGATGATGAGCAATCGCCTAACTCCATTGAGTATATAGATTTCTGTTTAGTATTAGTCGATGGTGAATTTCAAGATATTGCTCTAGACTTAGAACCTGAATTTATAGAAAACGGACAAGATGGTCTTGTTGATGCGTTTTATGGTGAGATTAAGTATCCAGCAATAGCAAGAGAAAATGGGACTGAAGGCACCTGTATTTTAGAATACGAAATAACAACTACGGGCTCAGTAGAGAATGTAATTATCTTGCAAGATATTGGAGATGGTTGTGGTGCTGAGTCAAAACGAGTTTTAGAGGTTGCTACTGAAGGCAATTCGTTTAACCCAGGTATGCTTAATAATATTCCCCATAGAGTGAAAAAGCGACAGGCTATAAAGTTTAGATTGGGATAGTTTCAATTGGGAACTCTCTTGTTGATTTTTGATCTACGTATAGAATAAACTGTATATTTGATAGTTGATATACGCAAAGACACCTTGACAGAACTCGTTCCACATTTCATACTAGAAAAAAACGCAGAAACTGCCCATCAAGGGCAGTTTGGGGCATACTGTCTATTCATTGATATTGTGGGCTTTACAAAGCTGACGACCAAACTAATGGCACAGGGCACTTTAGGTGCAGAACAGCTGTCAGACACCCTCAATAAGCTGTTTGGCCCACTTGTGGACCATGTCTATGAGCGGGAGGGATTCATCCCTTATTTTGCAGGAGATGCCTTTCTAGCATTTTTTGAAGCAGAGAATACAGCGGAGAATCTATATAAATGTCTTGCACTTACAGCCGAGATTCAGTCCTATTTTGAGAAGACTATTGATCCAGACATTGCGGATATTGATATCAAAGTGGGTATCTCTTATGGTCCAGTACAATGGGGTATCTGTGGATCGAATAAAGAGGACAAGTCTTACTACTTTAGAGGAGACGCTATAGAGTGTGCGACTAAGGCACAGCAGCAAGCACAAGGAGGAGAGGTGATCATGCAGACGGACCTGATACCAGAGGATGTTCCATGGATACAGAAACTGGAAGGAGGTAAATATGCTAAGTTACGAAATTTCCCAGAAGAAAAAATAGAACATTCCCCAAGACGAGCTCCAGAAGAAACAGAGCCAATGATGAGGGCGGTAGAAGAGTATCTTCCTGCTCAGGTCATAGACTATCATCTCAAAGGAGAGTTTAGAGAAGTGACGTCGGTGTTTATTTCTTTTAAGGGAATAGATGATCACGAAAGTGCGGCCACCTTCTTTGCGAAGGTACGCTCTCTGACAAGTAGCTTTTCTGGATACTTCAAAGAAATTGATTTTAGTGATAAAGGGGGAGTGATGGTGGTCTTGTTTGGAGCGCCAATTACTTTCGAGAATAATGTAGAACGTGCCCTTGAGTTTGCTTTGTCATTGCGTGAAGAGCAGGGCTTTGGTAGTTTTTTAGGGAGCTTGCAATTCAAGGTTGGTATCAGTACAGGTTTGTGTTTTACGGGCATGCTGGGTGGAGAGCACAAGAAGCAATATGTAGCACTCGGCACGCATGTGAACCTAGCGGCAAGACTAATGTCCTATTCCAATTGGGGTCAAATCGCTGTCACTACACAAGTAGCACAAGAAGATGGCTTCATTTTTAAGAAAAAAGGCGAGGTGCATTATAAGGGAATCGCCAAAGCCATTACCACTTATACGCTAGAGGCGAAGTCTAATCAGGGGACTCAATTTTCAGGTCAATTTATCGGACGTGAAGAAGAAGAAAATAGCATCCGTGCTTTTCTGACTGAAAATACTATCGAAAACGACAAGCCTGCTTTTGTAAAAATATTTGGGGAAGCCGGTATTGGTAAAAGTAGATTGGTACACGAGATAGAATTATCTTTAGCCAAAAAGGAAAAGGTGCGTTGGCATACTTGTCAAGCAGATCAGATTCTAAGAAAACCTTTCAATCCTGTTATCTTTTTCCTTAAGGACTATTTTGATCAAAATCCTAAACATAGTCGAGATCAAAATAAAGAACACTTTGAATCTAAGCTAGAGCACTTTATAGATGAGTTTCAAACAGAAAATGATCATGTCAACGCTCAAGCATTACTACGGATCAAGCCTGTCTTCAATGCACTGCTGGGTTTTGATACCAAAGATACCCTCTGGGAAGAACTAGATGCAAGAGCGAGATTCAATGCCATCATTGACTCTGTAGTATATATCTTCAAGACCATCAGTAGAAAAGAAAAACTAATAGTAGAATTTGAAGATCTGCATTGGTTTGATGAGAGTACCATGGCCTTTCTAAAGAAGTTGATAGAAGAAGTGGACGAATCGCCTATTGCGATTGTTTGCACTTCTAGATATTATGATGATGGCACCAAGCCCTTGATTATACCCAATGATTTTTTGGATAAAGAAGGATTTGTATTGAAGGAAGTAGACCTCAATCAGCTAAACACCGCAGCTATACAGCAGTACACAGAAGAAGAGTTGAAGGGGGAAGCGAGCAAAAAGTTTCTACAATTTTTATCGCGTACCACCAATGGCAATCCCTTCTACTTAGAGCAGATATTGGCTTATCTACTGGAGAGTGATCTGATCATCCTCGAAGATGGCCTTTGGGCTTTGAAGAATGAAGACATTAGTGTCTCTAGCTCTATCAATTCTATCCTAATGGCTAGGGTAGATCGACTTTCCGAGCAGGTCAAGGAGACCGTGAAGACAGCAGCCGTTATCGGAAGAGAATTTGAGATTCCAGTCTTGGATGAGGTGATGAAAAGCAATGTGAGTTTTCAAATCCCCAGTCCAAATAAGAATATGCTCAAAGAGCAAATCAAGGCTGCGGAAAAAGGGCAAATCTGGTCTGCCATCAATGAGCTAAAGTATATATTCAAGCATTCTCTGTTGAGAGAAGCAGTATATAATATGCAACTCAAGAGTAATCTCCGCAACTTGCATCAGCTTATAGCAGAAGCGATGGAGCTGCTCTTTCATGAGAACCTATCTGTACGTTTTGTAGATTTAGCATTCCATTACGAACAGGCAGAAAAGCACAGCAAGGCCATTTTCTATATGAAAAAGGCGGCCGACTACGCACGTAAAAATTTCCAGAATAAGCGAGCCCTTATGTACTACGGTAAGGTAAAGGCCTATCTGGATCCTACCCGTGACCCTGAAGAGTACACAAAAATTTTACTCCGAGAGTCCGAACTTTTAGAATTGATAGGCCAATGGAATGAGGGCCTTGGACTACTGCGTGAGGCAGTAGACTATGCGGAGAGTGCTAAAAATGAAATCTTATTAGGGCGAACTAAAAATCAACTGGGCAAACTTTTGGTTCTTCTTGGAGATTATGCAGAAGCGCGCACGGTCCTAGAGTCAGCCATGAGCATATTTACAGGATTCAATGATGAAATTGGCTTGTTTAAAGCGCAAGGAAATTTAGGAGATCTCTTTTTTAGACAAGCAAATTATGAGAGTGCTAGAGAATATTTCGAAAAAAGTATCGCTTTGGCTAAGGACTTTAAAGATACATTTACAGTCACTCAAATAGTCAGTAATCTTGGACTCACTTATATGAATCAGTCCAGATACGATGAAGCTATTGCCTGTCAAAAAGATCAACTCCTACTCTGTGAAAAAAGAGGCGATCGAAATGGAATGGCGATTCTTAATACGAATATTGGTATTGTATATAGCGAGCTCAATCAGCATGATTTGGCATTTCCTTATTATGAGATAGGCTATAAGTTAAGCCATGAACTAGGCAATAAGCAAATGGAGGCTATTGCTATAGGTTGCCTGGGGCATATTTATCATCAAAAGGGCAATTATAGTAAAGCACTCGATCTGTATCTCACAGACCATAAGCTGTGCAAGGAGCTAGGAGATAAGCGAGGTCTTGCTATTATTAATGGCTTGATTGCAGAATTACTAATCTCCTTAGGAGACTTCTCAAAAGCCAAAGAGCATCTAGCATCACAGCTGTCTTACTCGCTGGAGCTTCATTATCAAAAAGGCATTACCAAAGCATATCTTTCTATAGGGCAAATACATTTCTACAGAAAGCAGTTTGATAAAGCCATCGAGAACTTTGACAAGTGCATAGAACTTGCCGAAAAGATCAAATATTTCCCTTCCAAAGAGGAAGCATGCCTGTGGAAAATTGAGGCATTGCTCTCCAAAGATAGTTTGGATTTAGCAAAGGAAAGTATCGAGATATTAGCAAGCTATGATGAGCTAGAAGATAAGCATGCACTAAGTATACTAGAGGCCCAGCTTATAGCTAAGACGGATAGTTCAGAGCTAGCTATTGAAAAGCTGTCTGGCCTTATCCCATTATTGAAGCATCCTAAAAACTTGGCTCGTGCGCATTGGAGTTTAGCTATGTTGGATTCAAAATTTAAATCGACATCAGTGTCTGTACTGCATCAGCTGCATACTGAGATGCCCGATTATGCAATAAAAATAAAATTAGATGACTTGGTATAAAAGTATCTTATACTTTCTTGCGGTAGGCTTTTTATGCAGTTGTTCTATAGGAAAGTCCAACTTAAAGGAAAGCTCCTTGCAGTCGGAAAAGATCTTTCCTTATGATTTAACAGAGGCTGGTATTCATGAGCTTGCACCAGAGTTGAAAGAAATATCAGGACTATGTTATAATGCTACTTCAAGCCAAATGGCTGCAGTACAAGATGAAGATGGAGTTGTCTATACTTTGGATAAAGTCAATGGATCCATTCTGAGTAGAGATACATTTTATAAAGCAGGGGATTATGAAGGACTAGCAGTTACGGATGATTATATTTTTGTGCTAAAGAGTAGTGGTACCGTTTACCAAGTGGATAAAAAGGATATAGCCGCAAAGCCTATTAAAATCAAAAGCTTTCTTACAAAGGAATTAGATGTGGAAGGAATAGAGTATGATAGAGCAGGCCATTCGCTATTACTCTGTTGTAAAAACTATACAACAGAGGATACCAAGAATCAAAGATTTATCTATCGCTATGACTTACTTAAAAAGCACATGCTAGAAGAGCCTTATCTGACTATTGATCGTACTGAAATATTAACTTATTTAAAAGAGAATTTTTCGACGGAGTATATCAAAGATAAATTTAAAAAGATTTCTAATCCAGATTTAGACTACTTGCATCTAGGGCCTTCTGCGATTGCTGTGCATCCGATCACAAGAAATATTTACATACTTTCATCACAAAGTAAAGTGTTGTTAATATATAGTGGCAGATCCAAAGAATTGAGCCATGTACAGAAATTAGACAAAGCTATTTTTGAACAACCTGAAGGAATTTGCTTTGATGATCGAGGCAGTATGTTCATCAGTAGCGAAGGCAAAAAAGCAGCAGCACGTTTCATTATATTTCCGATGCAAAAATCAAAAGTCCGTACCGAACGATAAGTAAAATCTAGGGTCTTGTGCTTGTCCCGTTTCTATACCTCTAGCGTAATCCATCCTTAGAAAGTATCCAAAGATAACGGCTCTTGCGCCTATTCCATAGCCCGCAACGATGGGATCTCTAAAGTAATTCACCCTTACGATTACTGGATTGTTAGGGTCGCTGATCTCTACGATATTTAGAGGGTTGTCTCTACTAAAAGGAGTCTTGCCATGCCAAGCAGTACCTACATCGCCAAAGGCTACGAGTTGGAAATTGCGTAAAAAGTTGGACCTTATAGTACGCTTTGCCAAGTACCGAAAGACAGGCACTCTAAGCTCCGTATTTAACAAAGCATATGAATTTCCATTTCTGATATTTTGACTAAAACCTCTTACATTGGTTGCTAATGTCTGGTATGCAAATGACTGGTTAAAAGGTATCGGGATATCATTGTTGAATTGATTGAACAACCAATTGTCCGTTCCACCAAGAAAGTATAGTATACGTTCCTGACCATAAGATCCCGTGGCAGCCAATCGTAAAGCTAGTATAGAGTGCTTATCTAGACGCTGATAGTGCCGAGCATCAAGACCGAGCACAGTCAAAAAACCGCTACCTGCATCAAATTGAAATTGATTGTCATAGTCTAGGCTAAATCGCCTTATGACTTCGCCATAGATTTTATATCTCGTACCGTTTTTGATATTAATAGATACATCCAAAGTATTGTCAAAGACATATTCCAATCGGATGCCCGCCCTTTGCTGATTGGCACTAGGTGTGTTGAGGGAAAATATATCAGTAGATAAATCGGATATTCGATCATTACGAAGGGTAAATCTTGCTCTTACACTAGTAAAAATATCTATAGGATATCGCAATTCATATTGTCCTAGTGTTGTCGTGAATTCACGACGAGGACGATTCATGCTGGTGTTTAATGCAATGTCGCTTTGTCTTCTCACTTTTCGGTAAGCAGCAAATCGTTTATCCATCCTTTTCTTTTTAGCATCAAATACTAGAAAGAACTCAGAGCCATTAAAAGTGGTAGGCATACGCACACCACCTTCAAATTGATAATCCTCAAAAAGATCTTTGAAGTTGGTTTTTAATAAGATACCAGGAGGGGGCGTATTTGTCGTGCTGCCTTGCCCAGCATAAGTGTTAAGCCCATCAAAGAGTAGACTGTTGTCTAAGTTAGTCGTGATAAAGTCTGTTCTAAATTTGACACGATATGCAGTAATTCGTGCAGACTTAAATTTGATAATCTTCTTTTCTTCCTGGACTTCCTGCTTCGCAAACAAAGCATCACTTTCTTCAAAAACAATATTGCCATCATCTTGATTCTGATCTATGACAGGTGCCTCTTCTTCATCATCAAATTCACTTTGAAAAGAATAATTGTCGATATCGATTTCGGCTTCCTTATCTACGGGTTCAGGATCTGGCGTTTCCTCTTGGAGCACCATATTACTGACCAATACATCCTCATCTAACTTAAATCCATTGACACTACCAAATTTTTCAATCTGCTGAATAAACACAGTAGCCTTTGGTTTCTCTATATGGCTGGGTTGGTAATCCTGACGGAGCAAACTATATTTCCCATCGATGACCATCATACTGATCGCTTTGCTCCCGACTATATCCTGTAAGCCTAGATTTCTACTATAGTTGGTATTGATATGGTTGATCGCTCTTTTTTTCCAGACAGGTTCTATGAGGGTATTGACTACCAAGCTAGAGTCCAGACGTTCCAATATCGAATCCTGAGGAATGACTATCTCCGTCTCATCTTTAAATATGATGCGCTGATTGTAGTAGGCGATATAGTCTTCAAACCTTCCAGTATATCGATTGGCTACACCCATCTCATCACTGATATACGAAAAGTAGGTCGTATCTATACCTACAGGCTGCCGCTCATTGGACAGTGGAGTATTAGTGATTCGAATCAGTTCATTGCCTCTATTTTCTAGATCGTAGTAGAAGATATCCATCTTGTTGATAGGCATGATGGTATCCAGTTTTTCAGACTTGATTTCTACGTCAGATCTATTGGAGGCAAAGAGTACACCCAGCTGGTTGCCCGTCCGCACGACTCTAGCATCTAGGTCATCATGAAAATCTTGCGTGATTCTTTGAGTCTGCCTATTGATCGTTTGGTATATGAACAGATCCGAATACCCTCCTACAATCCCCGATAATATCATTTCCGAATTGTTGAAGTAGTCCATACTCAGCACCCGCATATACTGTGGATCCAGCGGTTCGGTAGTGTTTAGTTTAGTAGCGACATCCAAGGTATACAGATATGCGATATCTCGCTTTTCGTAGAGGATAGAAATTTCTGCACCATTTGGCTTCCAAGCTATGAGCGGATAGTTGTAGTCCGTAGCCTGAAAAGCATTTCTAAATCCAGTTTTCAAAATCAGCTCCT
Organism: uncultured Saprospiraceae bacterium; assembly: GCA_937974575.1. Lineage (GTDB taxonomy): Bacteria > Bacteroidota > Bacteroidia > Chitinophagales > Saprospiraceae > JALZVN01. The sequence continues at coordinate 16,123 of CALJVI010000031.1, forward strand.
TGCTATCGGTCAGTAAATCATAGATGTATACTTTTACCTTTCCTATTTCATTTTGCACATAGGCCAGATGCTGACCATTGGGGCTCAACTTAACATTACTGATAGGTGTGTTTCTTTTATTCTTGATCAAGAGAGGAGTACCCATCTCTGCATTTCTGTTTTCTTCATCACGAGCATAGCGACTTTTAAAAAAACTTTCCCATTCCTTGAGCGTTCTGTCAAACGAGTTACCCAGCACATACAGAAAACCACTTTCTATAGACCTGTTTATTCGAGTCAGGTAGAGTAGATTCGAGACCGTAGATTTGCCATAGTTTTCCCCCATATAAAACCAAAGGGACTGACCGAGTAGATAAGGGTGCTTTTCTACCGTCTTTTTAAATCCCTCAAAATCTTCGTTCATGATCACATCCTTGAGCGCATTATCTAGCTCTGGATTCCAAGAGTCTCCTATATACGCTACCAGACCATCTTTGAACCAGTTTGGCAAATTAAGCATCACCGCATTTTGCACGATCTCTTGCAGGTTCGAACCAAACAGCATAGCATTGAGATATACCGAAGCGATTCCTTCTCTGATTTGTTTACGCAGATGATTGTGATCGCCATTAAAGTAGATGAACACTTTATTGCCCACTATTTTTGTCTGTCCAGCATTGTTGATAAATGCCTCTTCACTTCCTATATTGGATTGCTTGAGGTCTGTGATGTCCCCATAGACGATCAGTTCGATTTTGTCATTGATGCGATGCTCTAGGATACCCTGTATCTCATCATGGTCCATCTCCGCAAGTTGGACGGCCGCCTGACCTACATTCCGAGCTTTACCATACCAGTAGGTGATGAAGTTGGGCGTCTCGTATTGGAGCCATTGATCAAAGTCGTCATGGTGTTGGATGCGGTTCTTACCAAATTCTACCGCAGAGGTTTGTGCTGATAACCAGCTTGCTGATAGCAAGGAGATACAAAAGAAAAAAAGTATTCGGCTGGTTCTCATTACAATAGATTTAGTTTTTCGATACTTTGGATGCCATTCTCACATTATCAAAGCCACACATATTACGCTAATATTTATGTAAAATCAACGCTTTTTGGCGAATATTACAAGGCTTAGAACCCAAATTGAATTTTTATCGCTACATTTCGCCTTTATTCGAGTAGATTCTACTATTAAAAAACGAAAATTTATGTCAGTTGTTGTCGTTTTCACCTTCAATGATTTTTCTGAAAATACCTACTTGATTCATGACGACACCAAGCAATGTGTCATCATCGATCCAGGCAACAATAATGAATCGGAAAATAAGACCTTGAGCGACTTTATCATCGCCAATGATCTCACCCCCGTACGTCTGCTCAACACCCACTGCCACCTAGACCATGTATTTGGCAATAAGTATGTCGCAGATACCTATAAGCTGGATTTGGAGATACATGAAGGTGAGTTGCCCGTGCTGGCAGCAGCACCTCAAATCAGCGCGATGTATGGCATCCCGTATCTCAATATATCTCCCGTACCAACCGTCTTTCTCGAGGAAGGCGACACCATTGAATTTGGTAACACCAAGTTGCAAATACATTTCACACCAGGCCATTCTCCAGCGAGCGTTTCATTCCACAACGCCGAGGAGCAATACATCATCGGAGGAGACGTACTCTTTCAAGGCAGCATCGGTCGGACAGATTTGCCAGGTGGCAACTTCGACACCCTCATCACGAGCATCAAGCGTACCTTCATGAGACTGCCCGACGAGACACGAGTATATTCTGGACATGGCCCTATGACGACTGTCGGTGACGAGAAGCAGCACAATCAGTTTTTGCAATAAGCAATATTTTTCTTTCAATATTTTTTGGGCGTGCCTCCTGACGATCTACTCTGAAGAGGAGCAGCTCATCAGGAGTCAGGCTCTTTCGGGGTGCGCTATCGCTCCCGTACTGCGCCTGAAAAAAATCAGGCTTGCACCACCGACTTAAGGTCGGTGCCCTGTCGATCCTTCACGCAAGTATTTCTGATTGAAGAGTCCAAACTTTTAAATTCTAACAAAATATACGCGGCATTCTCAAAGGTAAATGGTACAATTTGATTGTTGCGATTTTATGTAATCATTAAATATACTTGGCACCATAAAGTACTGAAAGTAATATATATATATACAAAATTTTTGTGAATTTTAGTTTAATTACGTACAAGAAATATGTTGTTTTTTGTCTTTGTCTTAGGAAGAATTTTGAACTACGTTTGAGGTTTTTTAACATAAACGATTATACAATGAGATTAACAAAGTTTTTAATGCTGTTTTTTATCACTGTGACATTAGTGAATTGTGAAAAGGATGAGGCCTTTACACGCGAGCAAAGTATTGCCCTAAGTCAAACTATTCCATTAGCAAAATATGAATGGAACGCTAATGAAGAATTGTTCTTTAATACTACAAACACTATTAAAGAGAATGATAGCCCATCAGAAAGATCAGTAATTCCTTCTGCTGTTGTTATGGCATTTAATAAAATTGCAGCAGATAATGAAGAACATGATTTTGCAGATGAAATGTTTCGTAAGCTTGGCACCCCATATTGGCTTGATTCAAAAATAGCTAGTGATGGAAGTAATCATATCGTTTTTACACCACTATATAACCTTAATAAAAATGAAGTTACGTCTTACTTCGTCTCTAACATTGAAGGAGATCAGGTTGAAGTAAACTTAAGAGTAAAATCTATTATTGAAGAATCTATTCAAGATAGAACCAATTCTTCTTCTAACTGTGTAGATTTTATGGTGCTGAAAGCATTTCAACATCAGCTTACTGGAAACTTTGAAACATTTGATGATGAGGCTTATTGTGATGCTTGTTTAAGAGGTGGCGAAAGTGATGGATTTGATAGTGAAGATGTTTTAAGTCGATGCAGAACAGTAGAAAAAGAATGGTGTTTTACTATTTCCTGTGATACTGGTTATCCTACTGGAAGTGGAGGTGGAGGTGGAAGTGGAGGATGGACTAGTGGAAGTGGCAATGGAGGAGATCGGACCATAGGTTCTATATCTACAGGACAAGGAGGAGGATTTATTATAATTATAGGAGCTGGAGGTGGAGGTGGAAGTGGTGACGATGACAGTCCTTTCCCTGAGGAGCCGGAAGATCCTCACTATCCATGCACACCATGTTGGAATGAACAATACGTTACTTTCCCAGATCTAAATTTCGCATTGGAACAAACAGCAGCATTTTATAATGGAGAAGATGTCAGTGAAGTGAATGTAGTTACTAGAGAATGTATTCCTGAAACAGTATGTAACACATACACGGTTATTGAGTGTCTTGATGGGAATGGTTATTGGGTAGTAATGGAGACATTGGATTGTTTGACATGTGATGAGCCTGGCCCCCTACTTATTACACCGGAGTTAGCAGCTCAAAATATGCATAATTACATGTTGACAACGAACTTGGAATATGCAGATGCTGACTTTGATTTCGATAAATTTATTGAAGAATGTGGAGCGGAGAAATACATGGAAGCTGTTCAAGCATTTGAGGATATGCCTGATACAGAGGAGTTCGTGCCCTTGATAACGTATGCTTTAAAAGAGTTGGCAAAGTTTGGAGCTGGAGCTGTTATGGATTTTGCAATGCAAATAGGAATAGAATATGTAATAGGAGATCACAGTTCTTTTGAAAGTGCTTGGAATAATGCTAATATCAATAAATTCACAATTTTCAGTTCTGGCATTGAGGCGATATGCAAGAATAAGTTTGTTGCTGTTGGCGGCTCAGCAGCAGCTGATCTTTTAAAC
>CALJVI010000032.1 GCA_937974575.1 uncultured Saprospiraceae bacterium
TGAAAGAAACCTTCAGTAAGATTTTCGGCTCTTACAAAAATATACTCTTCTTCAAAAGTTGGGTTGGTTGCCAACTCAAATGTAAAACTTTGAGATGTAGAGGTAGCCGTCCAAACAAAGTCAGGTACACCCACAATGCCAGATTGACCATCTACTGGCCCATCTAGACTGAGTGATGAAAAGTCATTAGAGCGGACTTTAAACTGAACATTTCTGAATGTAGTATCTGCATTCTCAGATACTGCCTGTAGTGTAAGTGTAAGCGTTGTGTCTATACCTGGTTCGTCAATATCAACTTCGATAGACGTGTTTTCTCCCGGCATCAAGGCATTGTCTATTATGTTTATGTTATTTACATATTCAGGGATATCACCGATGATGCTCAGCTCTACAGGATCAGCATATCCTAACACTGAGCCAGATGAAACCTCAAGATTTACAACTGCAGGGGCACATACCTCTTGAAATTCAGGGGATACTCCTAAGGTGAAATTTGGCACTGTAGCTTCGCGTATCTCAATTCTATTATTTGAAAAATCAAAAAAGATATTATCGGCAGCTTCTATTTTTATTCTAGTATTATTGGATACTCTCTCTGGAATATTTACAAAGTAGGATCCGTCATTGATGACGTTTTTAGCCAGTGTATCTACAAAGGTATCAGCGTTATCATAAGAGATGATGAGGTTAACTGTTTTACAATTAACAGGAGCATTTTGAGAGTTTGCTGGATCCCAAATGAATTCTTCGTAAGCTCCTGCAGTCAAGACATGATCGAGGGCTGAAGGGTAGGTAAGTCTAAATGGACCTGACTCACCATCTACTTTGAAGTCGAGACTTTCCCACACCGTACCGCCGCCATCTGCTACATTATCTCTAACTGTACAGAAGAAGCTCATGTCACGATCATAGGTCGGCATTACCTCAGTGTTGTTAAATGAATTGGCAAGAACTGCTCCTTTTGCAGGAAACATTCTATTTGGATCAGTAGTCGGTCTTCTAGATCTAAATATTGGTGCATTGCCCATAGGAGATCCTATATCAGATGGAGTGATTTCACTGTTGTGTTGTTCCCAGCAGTATGTAATTGGGTCTCCATCTTTATCGCTTGCAATGGCTGTTAACTCAAATGGAGTTCTTGCAGGGATATAAAAACCACTCTCATAAGGTAAAGAAACCACAGGATAATTATTTCCATTGGGTACATCCATTCCGCAGTTGGGTACTACATCTCGGCTGTATCCGATGAAAGATTCAAGTGATCCAATATTATAATAGTCATCACCATTGTTTACTATGTTTTGGTTGCCACATGCGCCTGCGTAAGACATGATTGTCGAGCCACTACCTGGTTCGAAAGCAGTAGCTCCAGCCCTTTGTTGGGCACTAGATGGACAGTTGTCCCAACTATGACCACAAGAGAATTGATGTCCAATTTCGTGAGACATTACATCTACAGCAATGGCTTCAATGTTTGTAGTATAATGACAAGTGACTCCTCTCATCTTACCTCCTGTACATACTTGACCTGAAGCAACTCCACCTACGTCAGAGCAGCCGATTGTGAACACATGACCTACATCATAGGTATTTGTAAATACTCCTGCACCAATGAAGGCAGGTTCGTTTTGGCTTAAAAGTCCAGTTCCTAGGGTAGGCTGAATGTATGGATCGCTTCCAGGTACTAGAAATACAAGGTTGTCATTATTTTCAATAAGCTGCATACTCACCGCTACCTCAAGTTCAAATATTTGATTGACTCTGTTTAGTGCTGTAACGTATGATGCATTAACTGATTCTAGAGTGCCTCCTTTCGCAATTGCATATTCTCCTGTACAAGCCAATGCCAAACGGTAAACTTTTACCAGTACTGGAGTCTGCACACTTTTTAAATGTAGTTCCGCCTGCTGAGTAAGTTTCTCTTTGGAGTCTGGGGCTTCAAAAAAGTCTGCTTTTACACCACATCCTAAATCAGGAAAAAAATTATCATCCAAAGCGGTCATCTCATTTGTGTTGTATACTACACAGTATTCGCTGTTTCCATTTGTATAAGGGTCGATGTAAATCTTACCCTCTAGGGTATGAATTGATCCATGAAAACCTACTGGAGAATAATCAAAACGAATGCTATGCAATGGATTCGTTTTGCTGATTCCTCTATAGGACTTGATGTTAGGGTATTTGGCCGCTAATTTTGGAGCCATTACAGGAGACTCTGAAACTATAAAGTCCTCCATAGTACCATCTGCTAATGGAAAGCTGATGACCAATTCCTTTGATGACTTGGTATACTCCATCGGAGCTTCTCTCAGTGTTTTTTTCAACTTTTTGATATCCAACTTAAAGTAGCTCGCATTTAAGGGCTGCTGCATCAATTTCGGACTTTTTTCAGTCGGAATAATGGCTTCGCTTGTCTCAAGCCAAAAATTATTTTGTTGGGCTTGGACTAGCCCGAATGAGCTTAATAAACAAGCAAAAAGGAGTAAGTAGATTTTCATATTTCGGAATTTGTTTTATGCTAACAAATATAATCAATCTCTGCGATTGACTCTAGCTAATAGCAGACTTATAGACTAATCTAATCTAATAAACGTCAAAACGTCGCTTTGATCTGAACATTGCCAAAGTGAACGACGTCAAGATTGCCTGCTTTACGACCATTATAGTTTATTAAGAGTTGCAAATTTTTAGCTACGCGTTGGTTGGCACTAAGATCCCATTGGAGATTTCTCCCATTTTGTAAGCCATCTAACATAGTAAATGCTACTGGATCATTTGGTAGTCCATCAAAATTGATCTCAGAGAAAGTAAGGCTTAGATCAATTGATCGATTGCTTATATTCTGATATCCTAGTGCAAAGTTGAACTCATTTTTTGTTAATGATTGTTGTTCACCAGATAGATTATCTTGATTTTCAAAACGGTATTGAATGGTAGCGTTGAATGTTTTAGTAAATAAAAAGTGTAGCGCTGGATTTATTCTAAAGGTTTCTATTTGATAGTTTCGATTTTGAAATATACTAGCGTCATTTGATTTGGTTCCAGAGCTGATGTCAAAGGTGTGATTCATCCAACTTTTAACCTTGATTTGATAATGGACATATCTTTCTAGTTCTTTATTCTTCAAAGTTCCAATATCAAGAGCTTGAGCAGAGAATACTTCAGAATGACCGATATAAGCCATGAATTTTGGATTGCCTCTATCAAAGTAAAGATTGTTTCTAATCAAGGATTGTGCTGCAACAATCCCCTCGTTTTCAATATCTAGATTAAATGGATTCCAAAAGGCAAAATTTTCCTGTTTACTGTTCTTCCTGCTGATTTGGATATTGGTTGTCGTAGACAACTTACTTACCCACTTTTTAAGTCCTTTTTTATCATGCCAAATGGGTTTGAGGCCTAGCTGTAGATTTTCATTAAACAGTACATTTTGTGTTCTGATAAAATCTGTAGTAGGTCGTTCTATGCGTATAAAAGTAGCTTGATCTATATTTGGTGCTATTTCAAATTCTTCGATTTGCTGGATCCCATCTGCGTTATAATCTACCCATTGAAAAATACCTTTTCCAGGTTCTACTTCTAGATAGATATAGGACCGTTTATTTTCTTGGCCACTGCCTAGTTCGTATGCAGTAGTCGACCTGATCACACCCTTAAGTAGTTGAAAACGGTAGCTTAATTTCCCCAAATAAGTTTGCAGATCTACTTGATCGATAAGGTCAGGGTTGTTTATTTTCAAGTTTCTAGCAATGAAATTCCAGTTGAGTTGTTGGGAAGAGGCGGCATTCCAATGACCAGAAAGATTGAGTTCATCCGCAGTACTACCTAGCTCAAATTTTTTTCCATCTGGAAGTTGATCAATACGTCTTGCAAGTAGAATTTTGGTGTGTAGTTTTTTACTGGCGCTGTTTTCTAGATATGTCTCGTAACGCGAAAAATAGAGGCTTTCCAAGGAGAGGGAATCAGACGCCAATGCCCGGCTATTGCGTTCTATCAAGGTTCTGAACCCAAGTTTCAGCCCAGAGTTTCCAAGTTCTTGATATGCATCGAAGTTGGGTCTCCAGAAGGTGCTTTCTTCACTGGGGGAAGTGGATTTCAGAAATGAAGGAGCAGCCAATAAGGTAAAGCCCTTCTTAGAATAGAAGAGGTTTGCAGATTGCTTAAATCCTTGAATACCATATGCATTATCTAGATATTCACTTTGAATTTTTAGTTTAAAAAAATCATCTTTTGAGACTTCGATATACCCATTTATCAGATGTTGCTCAGAGCGTGTAGCTTCTTTGCTCAGGTTCCAATCTCTATTGAATTCGGCATTCCGAAATGGATTGATGGTAACAAAATTCTTGTGTACATAGTCATAGGATAGTCGTGCATTCAGGAGCAGCTTGTCCGATTTTTTATCACTATTAAAATGTATGGCAGTGAAAACGGCAGCTCCAAAATTGTCGGCATTATTCAATTTTGAAAATCGATTTTTATCCTGATTACTAGCAGCCAGTTCAGATTCAATGCTCCATTTTTTGTTGAATTGATGCCTCCCTCCAATGGTAAGCATAGCTGTCTTTTGGGGAGCAGATAATTGTACTAATGGAGCATAATCTCCTTGAGGAATATCACCGAGAGGGGCTACCCACTGGTAGATAGTTCCATTATTAGATCCTGGGACAAGGACGTAGTTTCCTGAATTTGGACCAACAAAAGAAAACTGAGCAGTAAAGAGATCTGCATTGTCTTGTGTCGAAAATACGAGAATACTATCGTATGAAATGTCACTGACAATAGAGTCTATTAAGCGATAAGTGATAGGATTGAGGTCAGTATCTTCTAGTTTAACAATAGAGGAGCCAAATCTATTTTCTAAGTTGTCACCCAACAAAGCGAGTTGTTGTTTTTGTTCAATACCAACGCCATTTGTCCCCTGCGAATTTCTACTATCTTGCTCGTGATAGTAAGCGCTATAGAGTTTGGTTTTTTGTGTGCTGTATGCTCCTTTAATCAATGTACCGCTGCGCAGATAGTTTTGATTGTTGTATTCAAAATCTATAGTTATTCGGACATCTTTGGTGATCAATAAATTGGGTGTAAAAGTTATTTCAGCAGTATTGTAATCAATCGTATAATCCTTCTCAATACCACGTACTAACAAAACACCATCTAGGTATACGCGCTCAGTAGCAGCTATTACTATGATGAAGTTTTCTCCTTCTGCACCTTCTAATCTGTACGGCCCTTGATTGCCTTCTTGGATTTGTAGCGTATTGCGATTGTACTTTCCTCTTGAAATGGCAGTGGCTACGCTTGTCTTTAGCAGGCCGTCATTACCAATAGAAAATTCATCCTCATATTTTACTCCTTGCCATTTTTTGAAGAAATTCAAATAATAGCTGGTGTCGGAGGCGATTTCATAATCCCCAATGAGAAGCTTGTGTTGATCTTTGCTTAGTTGAATAAATACTTTGTCAAATTCACGGAGATTTTGAGTGTTGCCCTCAGGCTGTAGGGGTATATTTTGATCCGAAATGGCAGCTAAAATGTCTATTTCCCCACCAATTTTTCCGCTCAGTTGAAGATCTAAATCTGAGTTTAATACTAAATCCTGTCTGTTGCCTATGCTAAATCCTCTAGCAAAGGACCCCGAGTAGTTGAGATCATTAGTAACTCCAGTACTGCGATCACCCTCATCAGGTCTTAAATCGTAATAACTTTCTGGATTTTTAGATATCAAAGTAGAGTCGAGTAGCTTTTGATCGCTGAATAATGGAGCGGCTAAAGTCCTGTATTGAATCCGAACAGTATCCTTAGCTTGTACTTTCGAGCCTAGGAATATAGTATCAGATAGGACTGAAAAAGACGATAAAGCAAATTCATCTGAGTCTTTTACTTGAAAGATGGAAACAGAACCAGGAACAATACCAGATGCATGTGCTATGAAGTAAGAGGAGTCCACTACAAATAGGGTATCCTTAAGGTACTTGTTTTGTTGTGCAAATAGGGTAGTGGATAGGCAAAGAAACACAAGGAGGCAACATGATGTAAAGATGTTAAGCGTAAAGGTTGTGTTCAATTGATCTTGTTTTAAGAGCTTGTAGCTTACTGCTGCAAAGGCAGTATTCCATGAATAAACGCAAAAGACTAAAAGATTGCTATAAAGATGACCTATTAATACGATCTTTTCCCTTAATAAATTGCAATAAGTGCAAAGCTCAGCCCTTAAAAGTTGGCATATTTCCCTAAAAATATCGTATATTTGCAATCCAATTGCGGAAAGTCCTAAAAATGGCCCCTGCTAAAGAGCATCCATTGACTTTTCTATAACAAATTTGTCCAAGAAGTAAACAAGTTTTTTGATCGATTTAGCTTTATAAGCTATTGATTATCAGAAATTTCTACGAAATATATCACCCCGTTTTGCGTTTTGTTATGGAACAATCGCCTTAATTGAGGTGTTTTATATTTTAAATTGATAAATAAAATAAGATTATGAGGAATAAGAACTTCAAGTACGCTAAAGGAGTATATTACTTTAACGTTAGAAACGGACAACAGAATATAACTATAAAAAGAGTAAAGAAAAATGAAGCTGTCATGGCTTTTAGTGCATACAAGCAAAACGGTAAAGATGTAACCTGGTTAGGTTGCTGGGACGGTAAAAAATGGCAAGAAAATACTGCACCTACTAAAGCCGAAGCTTAATAAAAATATTTAAACATTTATTTATGATCATAATTGAAGTAAAAGAAGGAGAATCTATCGACAGAGCCCTTAAAAGGTACAAGAGAAAGCACCAAAACATTGGTATTAATAAGGAATTGCGTTCACGTAAGCAATTTACGAAGCCTTCTGTTGAGAGAAGATTTGAAGTTCTTAAAGCTAAATACAAGCTTAAGAAGTTCGGTTCTTAAACTTACTCAATATATTATATACTTAACTATCCTTTGCTTTGTTGGTAATGCCACTCTGCAAAGGATAGTTTTTTTATGCCCCTATATCTCGTGAACCTTTTCGAGATTTTATCCTTTATATTTTGTATTTTCGTCTTAGTAAAGACATTTATATCCCAAAAAGTCTTTCCCATCTACCGTATTATATTTTCTAATTGATTGATATAGACAGTGTTATCGTGATACTCTCTATAGCAATCCATGAACTTATCACTTATGCGTAGATGTTTTCTATTTGTAATATGTGTTGTATTTGGGTATGTGTCCTTATCCGCTCAAAGTATTCGTTCTTATGATGGAACGAATAATAATGTCAACAACCCCACTTGGGGAAGCAATGATATTAATCTTTTGAGAATGGTTCCCGCCGATTATTCAGATGGAATTTCCGCACCAAATGGCCAAAACAGGCCAAATCCAAGGACGATTTCCAATGAATTATTTAGCCAAGCCAGTTTATTAAATGATCCGCTTGAGCTTAGCAATTTTGTCTGGGTTTTTGGACAGTTTATAGATCATGATATCTCTATCACGACCAATCATCCGTCCGAATTTGCAATGATCCAAGTCCCTATGGGGGATCCTCAGTTTGATCCTTTCATGACAGGTACGGCTATGATTCCTATGCGTAGAAATTCATTTGATCCTAGTACGGGAGTGACCACCCCTCGACAGCATCCCAATTCTATTACAGCATTCATAGATGGGTCTGGAGTATATGGCTCTGACCAAAACAGAGCAGATTGGTTACGGTCATTTCAAGGCGGTAAGCTTGCTATGTCTTCGGACAATCTTCTTCCCTTCAATACTTTAGATAATGAAATCGATGGGCAGCTAGATAATAGTGCTCCGCATATGGATGATGATGTAGGATTTTCTCCTACTCTTTTTGTAGCAGGGGATTCTAGAGCAAACGAAAATTTATTATTGATCGCCTTTCATACATTATTTGCTAGAGAGCATAATAGGATATGCGATGAGCTTGCGGCTGCCAATCCTTCATTGACAGATGAGCAGCTTTATCAAAAAGCCAGAAAAATAGTGAGTGGCATTATACAGAATATATGCTATGACGAATGGCTGCCTACTATGGGTGTGCATTTGCCAGCATACACAGGATACAAACAAAGTGTAAATCCGGGTATCTCCAATATATTTAGCGGTGCAGCTTTCAGGCTAGGCCATACCTTGCTGACCAGTGATATTACACGCTTGGACAATGATGGACAAGAAATAGCAGAAGGAAACCTAAAGCTGAGAGATGCTTTTTTTCAACCACACCGTGTAAAAGACGAAGGAGGGCTTGATCCACTTTTCAAGGGGATGGCACAGCAAGTGCAGCAAGATTTTGATTGCAAGGTGATAGACGATGTGCGCAACTTCCTATTTGGCCCTCCAGGTGCTGGAGGCATGGACTTGGCTGCTATCAATATCAACCGTGGACGTGAACGTGGTCTTCCGGATTACAATACCGTTCGTGCAGCTTTTGGCCTTGACTCAGCGACAGATTGGAGTGATATCAACAGCGACCCAGCTTTTGCGGCACTCATGGAGAATGTATACGGTGACATCAATACCATAGACCCTTGGGTAGGATTTCTTGCAGAGCAGCATATGCCAAGTGCTTTATTTGGACCTACTGTGATGGAGATTATGACCGATCAATTTTTAAGATTGAGAGACGGTGATAGATTTTATTTCCAAAACGATCCAGGCTTAACGCTTGCAGAGCGTGCCGCTATTGCATCAACCAATATGGCTGATGTAGTCAGACGCAATACAGATATTACTTTTATGCAAGGAAATTTATTTAAGTCTTTGCCACATGAGGATGTTGCCAATTGCAATGCTACCTCAAATAGTGCAGACCTTAATATAAGTGTAAGAAATGTAGCAGGCGCCAAAATCCAAAACGTCGAGCTTTCTTTTACCAATGGTGCAGTTCAAGATAATGTGCAGTATGACATCATGTCCAATGGTGAATTGAGTATTGCTGACCTTCCGACTTGCTATGACTATGATATCGAGTTGTCCAAAGAGGGCATCTACTATGGTGGTATCTCTACTTTTGATATTATTTTGATTCAGAGTCATTTACTCCAACTCAATAATTATGTAATCCCGAGTCCTTACCTACAGCTTGCTGGAGACGTGGACAATAGCGGGAGTCTGGGGATCGGTGATATGGTAGCCATCAGGCAGCTTTTATTAGGGCATATAGACGAGTTGCCAGCTGTGGATGCATGGCAATTTTATCCTGCAGACATTACATTTGCGGATCCTGCAAATCCATTTACTACGCAAGATATTAACTCCAACGTAGAAATCAGTTTGCTCAATGCTACACAGGATGTCGATTTTGTGGGTGTCAAAGCAGGAGATGTTAGTGGCAATGCTACCGTGAATTTGCAGGCTCCTTTAGAAGAGCGATCTGGCGATGAAGTTATATTACATACCAACAATCAAGAATTTAAAAAAGGCAACAGTGTAGCAATTCCTGTCTATGCATCAGACCTAAAAGATTTGGCAGGATTCCAATTTACTTTGGATTTTGATACGGATTATTTACAGTTTAGTCATATGCAATCTGCTTCATTATCGCAGTTTGGAAAGTCGCACTACAATCATGATGCGGCATTGGGAACTGTTGTGACCAGCTGGACAGGTAGTGCAAATGTGCAAAATGATACACCGATTTTTTATATCCATTTTGATGCGATACAGTCAGGTACATTGGCAGACAAATTTCGCATGAGTTCCAATGTGCTGACAAGTGAAGCATATAGTTCTACTGCACAAATTTCGGATTTGAGCCTTAGCTTCACTGGTGAAACTGCGATTGCAGAGAGTTCTTTTGAAGTGTCTGCACCGAGCCCCAATCCATTCAAATACAATACAAACATAAATGTCAAAATGCCAGTAGATGGTGAAGCGATGATTCAGATTAGCAACAGCTTTGGGCAGCAGGTATATCATCAGCGTACACTATTGACAGCAGGTGTCAATGCCCTCACCATAGATCATGCATCCTTGAGGACA
>CALJVI010000033.1 GCA_937974575.1 uncultured Saprospiraceae bacterium
CTATATCAAGCCCGTCACCAACCTTTCCGCCTTATTCAATTTATCCTCCAACTTCTTAAACAAGCGCATCCGATCTCGATCCGAATCGGTATTCATTTTCAAAGAAGACTTCTTGAGGTTGTCAAACCAACCCTCTGCATAATCGCAGGCACTGTCTTGTTGGGTTCTTATTGTATTCGGATTACCGAAAGTATTGTACAGCGCTTTACCCGTATCTGACTTAAAGAAGATGGTATTGTTGGTGTGTAGGATCTCATTATAATATAGCTCGTAGCTGGCAGGATGGTTTGCGCCTTTTACAGCTGTCTTGATCCCAGTGCGAGTTTGTTCTTCTAAGAGCTTAAGCATCTGACGCAGTTGATCAATTAGCAACAAGGCATCTTGTCGATCTTCAAAAAGATAACCTTCCAAGAAGTATTGAATTTGATTGATATTATTACTTAAAAAATTCGGAGTCCAGAATTCTACACTCGGCATATTGGTATAGTTGATCAAAAACTTATCTTTTAGTTGAACAACCCTCTCGTTCCATAGCTCATCCTTGGGATTAAATGGCTTGTCTTTCAAATCTTCAAAACGCCAAATAGTCTTAGCCCAGATATACAGCTTGAAATGCGTAAATTCATTAAAGTGAAAATAATAGAAGAGCGGACTTTCTGTAGAAGTATAGTGCATCGAACAATTTGGCTGCGCTACCAAATTCGAAAAATCACTATCCAATCGTTCAAACCAGTCTTGATAGGATTTGGGTTGCTCCAGCTCTTGGTAAAAATAGAGTATGCTCGGATCAGATTCAAAAAGCTCCGTTACTGGTATTTTGAATGAGCTAATAATCATGACAATCTCCTCTAGATCAAAGAGCGTCTCTCCATTGAGCCGGCGATAAGCACTGGCACGACCCAATCCTAGATTTTCCTGAAGCCATACTAGTAGTTGGTCTTTACCTCCTGCCATACGGGCTATCTTTTTCATCATACCGGCTTGGTATCTCAGTGCGAAGTGGCTGGCTTTGTTTCTTTTCATGATTGTAAGGTTGATCTATATATGGACATTCAGGATAAGCTGAGGAGCCCTGTTTAACACAAAATACTAGAAAATCTATTGATGTACAAAGATTCGACCGCTCTATAATATTAATTATCCAGAATATTGGCGCTGTTATTAATTCTTTATCAGCGGCTTATGCTTTTAATTCTCATTTTTTGAGAATACCATATTCGATATTCCCATACTGAGCGATGGAAATTCTTGATACGAACGATGAATGCGCCTACATTTGGATCATAATTATTAATTAACGCAAAAGAAATACAAGATGAAAAATTCAATTTTAATTACCTGTATAGTCGCCTTGATGAGTCTATTCCTAAACACAAATACTTATGCCACCAATAGTGGAAAAGTAAAATCAGAGTCAATCCAACAGTTAAGCAAGCAAGAAATTAGACAACTAAACAAAGCTGAGAAAAAGCAAATCAAAGAGTACTTAAAAAAAGAGCGCCAACAACAAAAGTCTGAACAAAAGAAAATGGGTACGGGAGGTAAGATTGCATTGGCCTCGATTTTAGTAGTCGTGGTTGTAGTGGTGGTAACAACAGCCATTCTGGTAGCTGTGGTAGGTGGAGTCTTAAGTGTCGGCGCCTCAGCAGCGGGCGCAGGTATCGGTGTCGCAGCTAGCGCATACTCACTTGGAGGCTAGTCCAAGTGCATGATTAGTCATACGAAAAGGTGCTTGTAGTTTTCTATGGGTGCCTTTTTGCTTGAGGCTAGCTTACAATTTCAAAAAGCTGATTATATTGCAAGCAAGCTAACATCACAACCCATGCAAGAAATACGAAATGTAATAAAAGCAGATATACCATCGATAAAAAATATCCTCGACACCATAGAATTATTCCCTTCCGAAATGCTCGAAGATATGATGTCCAATTACTTCAACAATCCCGAGACAGAAGACATCTGGTTCACGAGTATTGAAGACGACGAACCCATAGCCTTTGGTTTTTGCGCTCCCGAAAAACTCACCGATGGTACTTACAACCTTTACGCCATTGGAATCCGAGCAGACATCCAAGGTAAAGGCATCGGAAAATCGATGATGGCCTATATCGAGCAAGAACTAAAACAAAAAGGACATAGAATCCTCATCGTAGAAACCTCAGGCACCGACGACTTTGAGCCCACCCGAAAATTTTACGAAAATCTAAATTTCACCAAGGAAGCTGTCATCCGAGACTACTGGGAAGAAGGAGATGACAAAGTGATCTATTGGAAAAAGCTAAACTAAACAGAATAGCCCTCTCGTAATCTTTGTACGCTATAATCCCTAAAAGAAGTTTACTTGTTTGGGGGTGCCGCCAGTCCTATCGGACAGCGTCGAGCCTTCCGTTCCTACCGTGATTGAAAATAATCACGATACCACTTCAGTCTCTCACCTCTACGCACTCCGTTTGCCGCGCTTTGATGCCTTCGGCATGTCGCACTTTCTGAAATGTAGTTTACCGTCAATACTGCTAGTGGATAATCATTAAGATCGATTCAATACATGTGTCTTACATGGCGCTAACTTTGTCGAATAATACTTTAAAGAAAAGTAATTAAATTAAAAAGAATAAAGTACATTAGTGAGAGTGTTCGCAATGAGCTAGAAGTAAACAAAGCTAAAAAATCATAAAAAAATCTAATCTTAAAACATGAAACTAACTAACTTTAAACTAATTCTGCTTCAACTTTTATTAATTGGGCTATGCTTTAATGGACTATGCCAGTCATTTACATCTGTATTTCATGAGTATGATGACTTCCCAAATATTAGTGAAGTTGTACACGGTGATTTTAATAATGATGGAAACTTAGATTTTATAGTTTCTGCCTATTTCAATAATGAAGTTAAAATTGGAATTGGTAATGGAATCGAGAGGCCAATCTTTATAACTGTTGAAAATGCTTTTGCTGTTTATGATATAACGGCTATAGATTTTGATTCGGATGGAGATTTAGACTTTTTGGGGTCTGCACCTTTTGAATCAGATTCTTATGTGTGGCTAAATGATGGAGCTGCCAATTTTGTGCGCCAAAACATATCAATTTCGTCATATGCTTCTATTCATTTCTCTGACATAAATAATAATGGATCTACAAATGCTATAGTTGGATCTAATGATAAAATCAGCATTTACGATCTATCTCAAGGAGATTTGGTTCTAGTTAAGACCATTTTCGATGATGAGTTTTCTGGAGGCGCAGGAGCCATCAACTCTATAGACTATGATATGGATGGAGATTTAGACTTAATTGTTGCATTTAGTTTTGATGGCTTGATTTTGTTTCGCCAAGGAGAGAATTTTGACTTTACGGCAGAGACTTTATTTGCAGAAACTTTCAATGATGATAATTTACATGCTGTAGAATTGAATGGTGATGGAATATTAGATTTTGTTCTTCAAAGTAATTTTGAAAGAAAGACATCAGTTTTATTAAGTAATGCATCAACTGGGTATTCAGAAATGGTGTTACCGAAGATTTTTGGTCCAAATTTATTTACTGATGTTGCAGATTTTCAAGATGACGGGAAAGCAGAAATATTACATGCAGATGGAGACTCTCCTTTCAATACAGGAATATCAATCTTTAGTTTTGATGAAGTTACAGGCCAGTTTGACCAAAATATTATTGAGGAAGCTCATTCTGACACTGAAGGTGGAGGTGTAGCCGATATTGACGGTGATGGAGATTTAGATATATATATTTATACAAATGATTTCTTTGATACAGGTCTAGTTTTTTATTTGCAAGAGGGAGTTGTCGATGCAGATGGAGACGGATATAACTCAGATAATGATTGTGATGACACCAATGCTGATATCAACCCTGGTCAAACAGAAATACCTTATAATGGATTAGATGATGATTGCAATTCTGCAACTCTTGATGACGATATAGATCAGGATGGTTTTATTCTTCTTACAGATTGCGATGACACCAATGCTGATATCAATCCTGGTCAAACAGAAATACCTTATAATGGACTAGATGATGATTGCGACTCTACAACCTATGATGACGATATAGATCAGGATGGTTTTGTTCTCCTTACAGATTGTGATGACAACAATGCTAATATTAATCCCGATGCAATTGAGATTCCAAATAATGGGATTGATGAAGATTGCGATGGAATGGATTTACTTTCAAGCACTCATAACATAGGTAATGCTGTAGTGAATATCTATCCAAGTCCAGCAACAGATATTATATACTTTGATGTAGAAGGGCAGATTATTATTTCAGTATCTCTTTATGATTTAACAGGTAAGCTAATTAAAACAGCTTCTAATTCTGATCATTTAAATGTAACCTCTATACCAATTGGAACCTACATTCTTGAATTGACTGAGGACAAATCAAGACAAAAGATAGTTGAAAGAATAGTGATTAGTAGATAGAATACTGCCAATTGTATTTGGTGATCTATTGCATTCATTTTGCGAAGACGCCAACCTCAAAAAGTACGTTCACTATAATGACTGATAGTTGCGAATCAAATTTGATACCGAGGATCAATATAAGACAAAGAACCGATGCAAGCTTGCATCGGCATCCAGAAATCTCCTTATCCTTAGCTATTGCGAGTATTTTTAATACTTAATTTGATAGATTCTATCGAAAACGTTTGTCACGCTTTGACGCCTTTAGCATGTCGCACCTGAATAAGAATCTATACTTGTTAACTATAAGATCATAGTCGCCTAAGTTTTGATTTCACAGCCTATACTCCTACATTTGGCAACTCTAAAAGCAGAAGGAAAATAAACAACAAAATATGCGCACGCAAATCACCACTCTTATTGCCCTCTTTCTAGTCTGCTATTCTATATTAGGTGCACAAATCGAAGGCGACAACCTCTTCGCGGAAGACCAGATCGTAAAAATAGAACTAGACTTTGCGCAAACCAGCTTTTGGGATAGTCTTGTACTGAACTATGAAACGGAAACCTATATGAAAGGGGACCTCACACTTACCGACCTCACAGGCAGTTATACATTCCCAGATGTAGGAGTGCGACTCAAAGGAAACTCCAGCTACGGGCATCCAGGCAATAAAAAATCTTTCAAAATTGATTTCAACAAGTACGTCACTGGCCAAAACTACGACGGACTTAAAAAACTAAATCTAAGTAACGGATTCAAAGATCCATCGATGATGAGAGAGAAAGTATTCTTCGATGTAAGTCTTGCGGCAAATATCCCTTGCCCAAGAGCTAACTTTGCAAACGTTTACTTCAATGGAGAACTCTGGGGATTCTATACCCTCGTAGAGCAAATAGACGATCAATTTCTTGATTGGGCCATCTTAGATGACGACGGCAACTTGTTCAAAGCTGGCGCCAACTTTGGCGGTGGCCCAGCTGGTGGAGGCAATGCTGCTGACCTATTATATTATGGTCCAGACCAAACCAACTATGCAGAACGATATGACCTCAAATCTAATGAAGAAGAAGACGATTGGACAGATCTGATCGCACTTACAGATTTTATCAATAATTCATCAGCTACAGATTTTGAAAATAACCTTGGCGATCATCTTGAGGTAGATGAATATCTTCGATCATTAGCTTTGGATAACCTTTTTGCCAATCTTGACAGCTACACAGGATCAGCACGCAACTGGTATATCTACCATAACCTCACCACCGACAAGTGGGAGTGGATCAAGTGGGATGCCAATGAAACATTTGGGTCCTATGGCGGCGGTGGAGGTGGTCCTGGTGGTCCTGGCGGCGGAGCAACAGATATGACTGAGCTAGCACTTGATCATCATGATGCGGATAGACCGCTGATAGAAAATATATTCAACAGCCCAATATTGTATGCTCAATATGAAAAAGAGCTTTGCCTACTTACGGAAGATCTTTTTAATTCGACATACATGGATGCAAAAATTGATAAGCTGAAAAACATGATTCAAGAGTCTGTTTATGCAGACGATAATAAGATGTATACCGATGCTAACTTCGATACCAATGTAGAAAGTAATATTACTGCAGGAGGCGGTAGCCCAGGAGGCGGAACAACTTATGGGCTCAAGTCATTCGTAGCCGATAGACATGCTTTTGTTACAAGTGAATTAGATTGTGCAACAATTACGAGTACAGATCACTTAACAGCACTGAAGGCATCCGTTTCTCCAAATCCATTTGATGCAACAGTACGGTTTGTATTTGAAGCAGACCAAATAGCGTCTATTAAAATTTACAATACTTTGGGTATGCAAGTATTTGAACAAGCGGTTCAAGGACAGTCTCAACTAGAATTGCAGTTACCATTTTTAGATGCTGGTATTTACTTCGCAGAGTTGAATGTAAAAGATAGTGCTGTAAAGCGTAGTGTGATTTTAAAGATGATCAAGTCATAAATAGAGCAAAATCTAAAATTAGGTTAGTCGATGTTTATTAACATCGATTCCATATACTTGTCTAGTATAGCTGCCTGTAGTAAAAACACATTTCGTGCATCTCCGAGACTACTGGGAAGAAGGAGATGACAAAGTGATCTATTGGAAAAAATTAAATGACCCAGTTTAGACGAGTGTCGATTTCACAATAACGAAAGGAGCCTGCTTTGAGATAAACTTTTATTTGGGGGGTGCCGCCAGCCCCGCAAAAAGGCGGGGCGGCGTCGCGGCTTCCGTTACTACCGCCTGAAGAGCGGCGATACCACTTCAGTCGCTCACCTCTTGCGCGCCTCCGGCTTGCCGCGCTTTGATGCCTCCGGCATGTCGCATCTCCGGAAGTATATTTTCACTATTCTCTCAGATAAGTATAGTTAACTAGATTTCGTTATTTGTCACTGATGGCAAATTGAACTTCGTAAAGATCATGCGCATATTGTTTTTCATCCAAAAAATATTATCTTAGACAAACAAGATAGAATTTCGTCCAAAAAAATTGTGCACAAACCGATTTTATAAAAAAATAGAGTGAATATTAATTTCTGAATAGATAATATTTTCTGACCGGGCTGTTTCCAAAAAAAATAGCTGCTTTAAAAAACCATATTGCAATGAAAATTCTACTTACAACATTTCTTCTATTTCTTGTTAATTTCATCAATGGCCAAACAATTGGAGAATTTGAATTGTGGGATACCATCCATATTGCGTCTTACCAAGATGAATTAGTAAACGACCATAATATACAAGATCCTGTAGGAGGTATTCCAAATGAATGGAAACCATTAAATGGGTTCGGAGTTACAAGAACAACTGATTCGCATGTCGATGATTTTGCCATTATTTTGCATAACTGGTATGCTTATGTTGAAGAAGAAATACAATACAAAAATAAAGTGTCAGAGTTTCCACTGAGCATTAGTGGTTATTACAAGTTTGTAAGAGAATCAGGACTGCCAGATAGCATAATGGCCAAAGCCGAAATTTCAATTGTGAATACGGAAAAGGAAGTTATTGGGCATGCAAGTTTTAATTTAGATACATGCTCAAGCTATCAGTTTTTTCAGATACCAATTTCTATACTTACAAATGGACAGCCAGATAGTATTGAGATTAACTTCAAAAACAGCAATTACAGTAGTCTTTGTAACAATAACGCATGTAACTTCTTATACCTTGACCATGTCACTATTGACTACACAACAAAAACCGTAGAACAAGAAATGAAAGAAAATATCATTTACCCCAATCCAACAGAAGGAATATTGTATTGGGAAAATGAGAACCACGTATACCGCAGTGTTGAGGTCTATGATATGAAGGGTAGGCTCATCAAAAAAGTTAGAGCTACTGAGGAGTTGAATATAGAAAGGTTACCAGCAGGATACTATATACTCAAAATATTTACCGACGATAAGTTTGAATCAGTTAAGGTACTAAAGCTATAAAGAGTCTTAGTTCGGATTTTAATAAGATTGGTCCATAAATCCATTGATAATATAGGAGGGGAAGGTTGCTGTGGGAAAGTCTAATTATCTTCGTTTGTTATATTTGTTCCTTTTTAAACAGTTATGAAAAAATTATGTTAAACATGTAGATTTGAGGTGGTCGATAATTAAGAGATACGTACCATTATAGAGGTACATGTCGTATAACTGTTTAACAAGCAAAACAGATGAGTGAAAATAAGACTTCAAGTAATTCCAATAAAAATCTGCTCTATTTAATAGTTGGTATTTTAGTGATTTCTAGTCTAGCCTTCAGGTTGATTAATTATGCTCAATTTGAACAGACTTCTATCCTTTTTGTAGGCCTTCCTGCCCTAATTACTATTCTAATCATCAAGTACGACAATACACCCAAATCCGCATATGGTGTTGCTTTCAAAGTTGTTACACTTTTTTTGCTAATGTCTGCTATCCTTTTGGGTGAGGGCGTCGTATGTGTTCTTTTTGCAGCGCCAATATTTTATGGGGTGTCAGCTTTAATCGTTTTTGTTCATGAATATCTTAAAAAGATAAATTCAGATAAAGATTACTCTTTGATTTTGATACCAATTGTACTTTTGATAATGCAGCCATTGGGTATAAAGACTATTCCAGAGGAAAATATTGTTGTTACCACTGTTGAGTTGCCATCAAGTGTATCGCTTTTAGATTTAAACAAAGTACCAGACTTTCAAAAGAACTATCCTAGTCTATTTAAAATCGGTTTTCCCAAGCCCTTAGATATTAAAGGTAGCGGTTTGCATGTGGGGGATCAAAGACATATTAGCTTTGAGTCTACAACAAAAGGAATTGGAGTATTAAGTCTAGAAATTGATTCCGCTACGGAAAAGACAATTTCTTTCAAAATAGATAAAGATGAAACGCACATTAGTCATTGGCTGACTTGGAAAAAAGTTTCAGTTAATGTTGAAAAGCAACAAGACAAGTCGATAGTAACTTGGACTAGTGTTTATACTTGTGATCTAGGTCCTCAATGGTACTTTAATCCACTTGAGAAAATCGCAGTGAAAGAAATGAACAAGCACTTAATTAATTCATATTTCAATGAAAATTGAAATTATTAGAATGTGCTTGACCCTAATGGCACTTGGGTTTGTGGCTTATATTTCATTACGAAGTAAGCAAGACGCAAAATTCAATTGGGCAATTTTCTACTCTGTATTATACGTAGCGGTTAGCCTCCCCTTGGTAAATTTTATTTGCGTAAAATTTGACCTTTGGAAATTTACGCCTACTAATTCTATTGAATTTCCTTTCGATATCTATTTTTTTTGGATAGTAATATGGGGTATTGTTCCAATATTTTTCCTCTATCGAAGATGTTTTTTTATTGTTCTATTAGTAATTGTCTGGTTGGATATAGTAATTATGCCATACCTTGAATCACTTGGTGTCTTGCAGTTGGGATCAAATTGGATTTATGGTGAGATGGTACTTGTATTGACTGTGTTTGTTCCTGGCTATTGGTGGGCTTATTATTCTTTCTACAAAACCAAGACGTGGCTAAGGGCATTATTACAAGTGTCCATCATGTCAATTATTGTTTTGATCGAACTTCCGTATATACTATATCTCTACGGCCTGATTCCGTCAATTGAATATAGTTGGTCGCCACTCTTGTTTCAATTCTTTTTAATCATTTCGTTTCCGGGTTTAATAGCAGTTCAGGATTTGGTCTTGCGCGGAAAAGGGACACCATTTCCTTATGATCCAACTTCCATAATAGTTAGAAACGGAGTATATGGGTATTGTCGAAACCCTATACAATGGTCATTCACTTTTATATTTATTCCCTTAAGTATATATCATTCGAGCTATTATTTTCTTATCGGTTCATTAGTTTCTATTGCTTATGCATTTGGCGTTTCTGATTTTCAAGAGTATCCTGATATGCACAAGAGATTTGGTGAGAAGTGGTTAAACTATAAAAAGACTGTTCCAAAATGGTATTTTAGATGGATTCCTCAAAACTATCCAAAAGGGATTATTTATTTTGATATGAAGTGCAATCAATGTTCTCAAATTTCTGATTGGTTTAGACATCGTGCTACTTATAATTTAAGCATTAAGGATGCTAACAACTATGATGAACATTTTTTTTTGAATGTTACTTACATAGATTCCAATGGTAATGAATTTAAAAGTGTTGAGGCCATTGCGTATGCAATGGAGCACATCAATTTAGCTTATGCATCCCTTGCTTGGTTTATGCGTTTTATGCCAATCAATTTTGTCTTGCAAGCAATCGTTGATTCGATGGGAATCAATAGGGAGCGTTTAGATTCTTATGAAAAATAGAATGTCTCAAAAAAGATAAAAGTGAAGTAGATGCTTTATTTCAGCAAATGATAAAATATACTCCACTTCATAGCGGTATGTCTCATGCAGGAACAACAAATTCCCACTGTTCCTGATCCTCTTAAATAATCTTAACAAATCGTCTAAGAATAATGCATATTTTAAATTCCAAATAAATAGTATATTAGAGGGGCATAAAACAAGTCTTTAACTAATATGAACTACAACGTCGTCAGTCTCCTCCTCC
>CALJVI010000034.1 GCA_937974575.1 uncultured Saprospiraceae bacterium
ACAGATATCGATGCGCTAGAAGCGGAGCAATTAACGCAGAATACAAATATCCAAGACAATGCGGATGACATAACAGCGCATGTACTTGCAGATCTAGATGTCGATCCAACGAATGAAATCCAAACGGTAAACTCTACAGATAATTCAGTAAGCGTAACCACAGATGCGAGTAATAATATAGATTTGAGCGTAACGCCATTTGATGATACAGCACTACAAACTCAGATCACGACCAACGCAGATGAGATAGACGATTTGGAAGCAGAGCAAATAACTCAAGATGCTGCAATAGCTACCAACACAACAGACATCACAAACAACACTACAAACATCACAACGAATACAACAGATATCGATGCGCTAGAAGCGGAGCAATTAACGCAGAATACAAACATTCAAGACAATGCGGATGACATAGCAGCGCATGTACTTGCAGATCTAGATGTCGATCCTACGAATGAAATCCAAACGGTAAACAGTACAGATAATTCCGTTAGCGTCACTACAGATGCAAGTAATAATATCGATTTGAGCGTAACACCATTTGATGATACGGCACTGCAAACTCAGATCACAACCAACGCAGATGATATAGATGATTTGGAGGCAGAGCAAGTAACTCAAGATGCTGCAATAGCAACCAATGCCACAGACATCACAAACAACACTACAAACATCACCACCAATACGACAGATATCGATGCCTTAGAAGCGGAGCAATTGACGCAGAATACAAATATCCAAGACAATGCGGATGACATTGCAGCGCATGTACTTGCAGATCTAGATGTCGATCCTACGAATGAAATCCAAACGGTTTCTAAATCTGGTAGCACAGTAACGCTTTCGGATGGAGGCGGAACTTTCACAGATGAGGTAGACGATGCTGATGCTGATGCGAGCAATGAGGTAATTACAGCAACATCTTTTGATAACACACTAGATGAACTTACTATAACAGAAGCAGGGGCGGATACCAAAGTGGATCTGTCGCACCTAGGAGATACATGGACGAATGACGCTACAAATGCGCAAGCAGATCCTACGACTACTAATATCTATAAAGATGGCAATGTAGGAATCGGAGACTTTAGTACGGACAATGCACAAGAACCATTGCATGTAAGAGGCGTAACTAGAACCGAAGATCTCACAAAGACCTCAACGATAGACCTGGTGCCAACGGCGACGGGAGAGACTCGAATCGAGGCAACAGGTACAGGTGCTAGTGACTTGGTTGTTGCCACCGACGGGGGAGAGCATACTTATGCCGGTGATGGTCAAGTAACACATGATCAATATGGTAGCGATAATTTCACTACAGAGACTCAGGTTAGAGGTCTTGGTGTGACTACAACAGGTGCTGTAGTAGAAACTCCAGTAGTCTATGCAGCAGGTAAGGTTTCACCTACAGGAGTAGGAGTGAGGATGCACAACGCAACTGTGACTAGACTTAATAGAGGTGACTATAGAGTAGTTTTTACTAATCCCGCACCCCATGCAAATTACATTATACAATTATCACAGCTAGATATGGCTGGCGCAGGTCTTGATGATCCGGGAATTACTTACTACGACCAAAGGGCTAACGGATTTATGGTTAACATTGGTGACAATGATAATGGAGGTACTGATCGGGCTGATTTTGATGGCGAATTTATGTTTACAATCATAATGTTTTAATCGGACTGTAATAGACTTATAATGAGATACCTAATAGCTATAATTCTTGCTTTCCAATTGTCTTTTGCTACTGCGCAAATTGATTTTTACAATGCTGATACACTCTTTGTAAAAGCCAATACTGTAGTTTATGTGCAGGGAAACTTTACCAATGTGCATCAGGATTTTGAAAACAATGGGGAGTTTAGTTTGACGCAAGATCTAGAAAATAGGGTAGACCTAAGTACTCCTGGCTTGGGCTTATTCAAGCTTATTGGGGAGGATAGTCAAGGCCTTGATCTGACAGGAAATTTCAAAACCCATAACCTCGAAATAGACAATGCTGAAGGAGCAATTTTTAAAGGGGACGCACATTTTTCAGTGTTTGGTGATCTAGACTTTGTCTCAGGTATCTTTTATACTCAGGACAATAACCTCATTGAATTTAAGCATGATGCGATCTATTTTGATGCAAGTGATCTTTCCCATATAAATGGCCCTGCCATTAAAGAAGGAAATTCGCAATTTACTTTTCCTATAGGTAAGGAGGGAAGGCTCCGACCTATTAGAATAATTGAAACCACTTTAGATAATAGTCTGCAAGCAGAGTACTTTAGAGAAACATATTCTATTCTCGATACTGATGAACCCTTAGAAAATGTAAGTGACTGGGAGTATTGGTCATTGGATAGAATCTATGCCAATGAAGATCCAAAGATCTCTTTAATATGGGATGAGCTTAGTTTTGTAAACCCAGATATAGAATCTACGGTAATTGCTTTTAATGGCTATCAAAGTTGGTCTTTAGTAGAAGCCTCAACGCAGCAACCGGAGCAGCTCGAAAACGATCTTAGTTCCGATGATATACTCCCAGGCTATGGCTATTATACTTTTGGGAGTACCCGCAGGCAGTATTTGATTTCTGATGGTTTATCCGATTTTCAATTGATAAAGTCAGGCTGTGATATTATCATTACATGGGATGCCCTGGAGCGATCCAAGCGTGTTGCTTCTTACACTATTGAAAGACAAAAAGGCTTGGAGGAATTTGAATTAATAACAGTCAAAGACGCAAGAAATACGAAACTCCTCGACACCTATAGTTTTAGAGATAATACCACAGATGATCATACCCTTTATCGGTATAGAATTACTACGGATTATTATGATGGGACCAGCACTGTTTCAAATATCAAATTTATCAATGCTTCCTGTTATGAGATTGCTATGAGTCTATACCCCAATCCTGTTTTTGCTGACGATCATTTGATTCTTGGTATTGAAAGTGAAGTGGATAAAGATTTAGACATCAAGGTCGTTGATGTTTTAGGGCGTGTTTTGCAGGAGAAGCGTCTCCGTATTACCAAAGGATCTTCGGAGCACATCATAGACAATCTTATTCACTATGGCGCCGCTGAGTACTTCATTTGGACACCTGAGGAGGAGTTTATTCCTACCTTAAAGTTCCAAGTTATTCGCTAAGATAGTAAGATACATTTTATACTAATTACAAAATTTTAGGATTGTATTTTTTGGGTGAGTCCTCACTTCCGCTAAGGCTACAGTAAGGACCGAGCTATACATGACTCCGCGTTGCTTTGGTCCTCGACTGACCCTTCCAAGCCTCCGCACGGACTGCTCGTACCTCGCATCATTCCTATCTCTCTCACGGCTCACGCACGCACCCAACTATTTCTAAGTAATAAGCGTCTATCTCAAAAGATAGCTTATAAAAGATGTATCTGGCTATCAGCATATAGGGTGGTAATATGGATTAAAGAATAGTTGTAGCTTTTGTTCTCAATAAGGGGCAGCTTTATCACTTTCGATGACCAACTTGGAGCGTGTAAAAATCATATCACCCTTCCAGGGTTGGAAATCATTTGTTACGCACTTTTTGCTACAATCTTGTTCCCCTTCCAGGGTTGGAAATCATCTATTGTGTATTTTTTGCTACAATCTTGTCACCTTTCCAGAGTTGAAAATCATCTATTGTGTATTTTTTGCTGCAATCTTATTTCCCTTTCTAGGGTTGATTTTTTTTTCTGACTAATCAAATAACTACCCTTAGATCACCTCTATTAACTTTATTTTAGGCTGATCAGAAACTTGAAAATTTTCTTGAGCGGATAGAAAGGATTTTTACTTCGTTGTTACTCGGTCGCTCAGCTTAGGTTAAACTTACTGTATGGCTTTGATATCCATGTGGGCTTCCTTACGTATCGTCTACATATCAAATCTCTTTTACTTTCAGATCAATGAACAATTAGAAGAGCTGCCTTTTGTTTATTGACATATCTAATCTATAATCAAAGCCATATCCT
>CALJVI010000035.1 GCA_937974575.1 uncultured Saprospiraceae bacterium
AATACAAATTTGGCTTTTTGGCTGAGTATCATGCTAGCTGCATTGGGTGGTCTGATTTATATATTGGCGGATCTGGGATTGGCGCCAGGTATAAAAAACGATGGTATCTATCATCATGCTGCTACAAAGGGGATGACATTCAAAGTGAAAATGTTATTTCTTGGAGCTGCTTTATTATATGCGCTATGGTATTCTGTATTCCAATTTCCATTGATACTTTTCTTCGTTGGGGTGATTGGGCTGATTGCCTACTGGGTATGGAAAAGTGAAATGAGTCATGGAAAAGTTAGGGCTAGGTCTTCCTCAGTTTGGGCTTCTGGTTGGCTAGGTATTGCTTTTGGAACATATTTGATTGGCTTTTATGTCTTCCTATATTTTTATCCTTATTACGTAACGAACTGGACAAAAATGTTGGATCCTGTGTCTGAATCTCTGAGCGGAAATCCTGCATCGCACTGGTTTTTATACGGATTCATGTACTGTGCTATCATGGTAGTGATGGGTGTGCGTATGATGGTCAAGTACCGACACAATAAGTATCAATTGGTCAGAACTGCTTCTGTATTATTTTTTCAATTAGGTTTCGCGTTTTTGATACCTGAGATAATGGTGCGAATGAATCAGCCATACATGGATTTGAAAAATGCGTGGCCACTGGATTATGATTTCTATACTAAAGATCAAATTGGCAACTTAGTGGGCCAGGGTTCAGAACTAGCATTGGGCGGTTTTAGCACCAGCGTCGGAACGCTTATGCTATGCTGGGGTATAGCCTTGACTTTTATAGTAGTACCTGTCTTTACATATGTATTTGGCAAGCGTTGGTACTGCTCTTGGGTGTGTGGATGTGGAGGATTGGCAGAGACGCTGGGTGATCCATACCGTCAGCTTTCGGATAAAAGTTTGCGTGCATGGAAGATAGAGCGATATGTGATACACGGTGTACTTGCATTTGCAGTTTTGATGACTATCGGTGTATTGGTAGAGAACTTCTTTGAGATTAAAAACTTTGGCCTATTCTCCGGAAGCCAATTAAAATCATGGTACGGATTTATGATCGGCGCTATGTTTTCGGGAGTAGTGGGGACTGGTTTTTATCCATTGATGGGCAATAGAGTTTGGTGTAGATTTGGTTGCCCACTGGCAGGATTGTTAGGTCTGGTACAAAAGTATAAGTCTAGATTTAGAATTACGACCAACGGAGGTCAGTGCATTTCTTGTGGTAACTGTTCTACTTATTGTGAAATGGGAATTGACGTTCGAGCCTATGCCCAGAAGGGTCAAAATATAGTAAGATCATCTTGTGTAGGTTGCGGAGTATGCTCGGCAGTATGTCCTAGAGGAGTATTGAAATTGGAGAACGGATCTGCAGATATAGGAGAGCGTACGACGGAATTGAAAGCAATCCATATTTCAGAAAGCGACTTGAAGATACTTAGCTAAAATCAATTTCGGTATTGTCTCCTATGTTTAGGCTTTGGCTCAATCCTTTGATAGCGGCATCGTTACCGACAATGGATTGGGTCAAGATGACCTCTTCTATCAAAGCATAATTTCCAATGATGGACTCTTTGACAATAGAATAGTTGATCTTGACATTTTCACCTATGGTGACATGAGGCCCGATAATAGAATTTTGGATTTTACAACCTTTGCCAATACTCACAGGATGTATAATGATGGTATTGTCATAGGCAGGTAATGAATCCGAAGCGTAGCCTTCCTTGTCCAAGAAATGGGCATTGGTTTCGAGTAGGATTTCTTTTTTGCCACAGTCAAACCAATTGTCTACTCGCATGGAAGTGAACTTTTTTCCCTGGCCTATGAGATTCATAAGTGCATCGGTCAATTGAAATTCTCCATAGGTACGGGTGTCGCTCGCAATCAGATCATCTAAGGCTTCTAATAAGGCTTTGACTTCATTGATTTTATATAGCCCTACAATAGCTAGATTAGATTTAGGTATTTTGGGTTTTTCAACCATTTTGACGACATGTCCATCTGTGCCCAATTCGATAACTCCAAAGTTGCGTGGATCCTCTACACGCTTTACAGCCAAGCAAGAGGTCTTGGTATTCATGAATGCCTTTAAGTTCAAATCAAGGATAGTATCTCCCAAGAAAATAATAATCTCATCTACATCCTGTATAGTATGTCTGGCCATCCATATGGCATGACCAAGACCTTGGCGGCTATCTTGTACTACAAATTCCTTTTTTATATCGGGGTAGGCGCTTTCGACAAAGAGCTTTATTTTTTCACCCAAGTAGCCAATAATAAATACAAACTCATCAATACCTTCAGAGCGCAATTGGTCAATGATCAAAGCTATAATGGGCTTCCCTGCTACAGGTATCAACGACTTAGGTTGCGTGTAAGTCAATGGTCTTAGTCTGGTCCCTGCTCCTGCTACTGGTATGATAGCCTTCATGTTTACTTGTTTTAGTCGACTATTAAAGATATTAAATATTTTGTCTTGCTCCGCCTAAAAGGCATGCTTCTACCAAAAGTTATACGTGTATAAATGATTTTTGATGATTGGAATGGGACTTATCTCCAAGAAAAGTAAAGAATCAATACTATAGCTATTAAAATCACCGCCGTGAGGATGGTGCCAAGGCCTTTTTTGTGATCATCAGACAATTGAGACATGACTGATCTCCAATCCGTTATTTTCACTTTGTGCTCTCTAGCTAGGACCAAGTACCTGCTTTTGCCCAAGGATCTCTGATCTCCTGGCTTTTCCATGATCATAAAATCCCCGTTCATGAACTCTAGATTGTACAATTCACTATCCTTATGCTGAAGCATACTTTTCTCTATTAGGATTTTATTGGATTGCAAGGTTCTCCAATGCCCAGTTTGAACATTGCCATTGATCGAATATAAGAATTCGTTTTCATCTTTGAAAAAGTACAATACAGATGCTACAAACTCTTCATCATCCCGCACTTCACGCCAAGGAAAATCTCCAGTATAGTATTCTCGCTCAGAGAGATCTTCAGACCAGTGCTTTATAGTCGGGAGGATATCATCCAAAAAGTCATCCATGTTGGCATAGTCATCTACCAACCTTTTGGATCCTTGTTTTTTGATGTCTGAAAGAATTTTTTTCATGCTAATCAAATTCTTGAGAAAGAATTATGGATTGAGCTACAAGGTATAAAATGTATAGAGAAACTGCTTATATATCCACAAATTAAGCTTTACGCTTTTTGCCATAAAATTTCTTATCTACTACCAGTAGTCCAAAAGAATCACAATGCTCCTTGGTTTGTACAGCATGGTGAGAACCATGAGCCCTGAGAATTGCTCTAGAGAATTTGTTGTCCAAATGCTTGAACCACTTGAAGCGTCTATGGATATATACATCATGTACCAAAAAGTAGATCAAGCCATATATAGAGATCCCGATCCCTATAAAAGTAAGCTCAAACCACGCCGGATAGCTGAGACCTACCATATAACATAGCGCACTGGGTATCGCAAATACAAGAAAAAATAAGTCGTTTTTCTCGAAAAATCCATCGCCATCTATATGAGGCTTATGGTGATCTTCATGCCATGACCATAGAAAGCCATGCATCACATATTTATGTGCAAACCAAGCCACAAACTCCATAGTAGCAACTGCAGCAAGTGTAATGAATATATAAATTAAGATTTGCATATTGGTATTTGACTACAAATTTTGAAAACCAAAGAATAAAAACTGCAATATAAACACAGCGATGGCTACTTTGTTTGTTTGCTCAGAAAAGGTTTTGAAGAAAATATTCATCATGATGAAGCTTATCAGCCACCAAGCAATATAATTTTGCATGGGTATATCGCTTTCCGCCCAGGTCCACATCTCCCACACTATAGCTACGGGTTCTATGATGAAGTCCAGCACTACCAGCAAGGTAGCGCCTATGAGGGCTTTGAGTGCCTGCGACAACTTGGGCAATATGGCGTTGACTGTATATCCGCAGCCATATACCAGTAGTATCCAGTTCACACCTATCATAGGTGGAGTATCCCATATCTTAGGGCCAAGGATATCCCCATATTGATATTCGCCGAATATTTGACCAGTTTGGATGCCTGCTACTTCTATTCCGTAGCCAAGCAAAAACACAAGACTACAAAATAAGACTATAGATTTACGCTTGCCCTCCTCAAAGTACAAAGCTATAAAAAGGGAGCTGAGCAAATTGAGGGGGGTTAGCCAGACCAGTTCTGGCATTACTTCTAGTCCGATTCCAATAAAACCGACTAGATAGAGTATGCTAAGTATGCCGATGGCTAATTTGTCACTCATGGATGATATCGTCTACGATTTTTGCACTCAGCATACACAGTGGAATTCCCCCTCCAGGATGTACTGAGCCACCACAAAAATACAAATCCTTTATCGAACTGCTAAAGTTAGCGTGCCGCATGAAAGCGGACATAGTATTATTGGAGCTACTACCATAGAGCGCGCCCAAGTGCGAAGAAGTCCGTGACTCAATACTTCTCGGATCCAGTAGATCCTCCTCCTCCATATACGCAGTAATATCCGTCTTCAAATTGCGATTTATTTTTTCTATTATATTTTGCCGTGCAGTAGCGATCAGCTGATCCCAATCTTGACCAGCGTTGTAGGGTACGTTGATCATGACAAACCAATTTTCACTTCCATCTGGTGCATCAGTCTCTACATACTTTTTGGCGATATTTATATAGACCGTAGGATCATCAGAGATACTTCCGTTTTGCATCGCTTCAAACTCAGCCTTATAGTCTTCGCTAAATAAGATGTTGTGGACATCCAGCGATTCAAATTGTTTTTTTACCCCCCAATAAAATATCACGGCCGAGCTTGATCGCTCCTGTCTCAATGTTCTCTCCGGATGTTTGACATCGGGCATCAGTTTTTTGTAAGTACTGTAGATGTCCATATTGGAGATTACTTTATCATAGTAGTATGCCGTATCCGCCAGCATTACTCCTTTTGCCAATCCGTCTTTTACTATGATGCGATCAACTCCAGTATCAAAGTGAAATTGCACGCCTTTATTCAATGCCAGTTTATATAGCGCTTGAGTGATTTTGTTCATCCCACCATGTGGCACAAATGCACCTATATTATATTCAAAATGCGGTATTACGGTCAGTAGACCCGGAGCACGATAGGGGTTGCTTCCATTGTAGGTGGCATATCGATTGAGTAGTTGTATCAGCTTTGGGTGATCGGTAAGCCTACTATTCACGGCATTCATGCTAGTGAACAGATCCAAGGTCGGCGCTAATATCATAGACTTCAAGATCCTAGGCTGTGTCCATGTGCTCCATTTATGCAAGGATTTTTCTAAGAATATTTCGCCAGCAACATCATATTTTTTTTGACTATCGGCTAGGATTTTTGACACTACAGATCGATCTACGCCTAGGTTTTTGTGCAGCTCATTAGCAAATTTTTCGGCATCAGCATATGCGGACAGCTGTGTCCCATCTTCCCAAAAATAGTTGCAGATAACTTCCAGTTTTTCGTAGCTAAAGTATTTTTCTATAGGTTCACCCGCTAGTACAAACAGATCTTCCAAGTAGCTCGGCATGGTGAACAAGGAAGGCCCTGCATCGAAGCGATAGGGCCCTAGTCTAAACTCGGAGAGCTTACCACCCGGATAAGCATTGCGCTCCCAGACGACTACCTCATGTCCTCGACAGGCCATTCTTATTGCTGCAGCAAGACCTGCGACCCCAGCACCTATTATACCTACTTTCACTTTCTTCTGTTTAGCATATGATCTCCCAACTTAACAAAACTTTTCTTGCAGTGTTGACCTTGCA
>CALJVI010000036.1 GCA_937974575.1 uncultured Saprospiraceae bacterium
TCCGTTATTAACATTCCAAAAATAAGTTTTTCCCGGTTGATAGTATTTTTCTTGACGCGTTGTTCCTGATAATTCACTAGACCTAAATTTTGATTCTGTAATAGAAGTGTCAATTGTGTTTTGTGCAAAATCCGAAGAGGAGGATATTTTTAGATCAAAAGTCACAGATTGATTATCTACCCATTCATAGATTACGGTATCAATCTTTCCCGAATACTCTCCGATTGGTGATATTAAAACAAGTTCATTACCCTCATTACAAGAGAGAATTATAAAAACAAAAAGAAGAATACAAGCAGAATATTTCATGATATAAATTTTGATCTGGCAAGCAATTGGGTAATTAAAATCAGATTCTTTTACTGCTCGAAGAATGCATAATTGTGAGGGTCGGTTGAATCTTTCCTAGTTACTATCCAAAGGTAAACAAAATAATGGTTTAAAATTTGAGATTAATATATGATGACAAACAACAGGCAGTATTGAAATATACCATTAATAATCAGCATAATACTATCGGCCAGACTAATCTGTTTTAAACTTAAGGTAGTAGCGAAAAATTTAAACTTGTCAATGTTTGCATGATGCGTATTGTCATGACTTTTAAAATAAAATCACGTCAAATTGGATCTTGGTCTTTTATTTTTCCCACTTTTAAGTTCAGAAAAAATACTCCAATCTAAAAACCCTATGGACTAGCGATGTGCAGTAGGGCCGACGAAGGAGGCAGTCCGCGCCTAGGATGGCGGGCAGGCAAAGGACCGAGCTGGCTAGCGAGCTGCGTAACGTAGCGACCCAAATACGACGTCATTAGAGACGCAAGATTTCGCGTCTCTAATGACGTCGTATTTGGGTAGGCCCCGAAAACTATTTTACAACAACTAACTTCTGATAGAACAATTGGTCGTCGATAATCGCATTGATGAAGTAGGTGCCCGACGTGAATTCAGTTAGTGAAAGGTTCATCGTATTTTGATTGGCGAAGGTACTAGTGTATGTCATACTCCTACCTCTGATGTCTATGATCTCTAAACGAACTAGCTGGGCAGCAATATTTTTCAACTCTATGGTTACAGCATCTGTTGTCGGATTTGGGTAACAGAGCAATTGTTGAATCTCGTTTTGCTGGACTGCAGTAGACTCATAAAGCATCTGTCCCTCGTAGGTACAGCCAGCCGCATCGGTAACGGTGAAAGTATACTCCGTTCCGATAATAGGGTCTATGATAGTGGCACTGTCTCCTCCTACATTCCAATCGTAGGTATAAGGTGGAGTGCCGCCAGTCACTACCGCAGTCAGACTTCCTTCAGAAGTAATCTCAAAACCAACATTAACTTCTGCTGGTTCATGGATCACAAAACTCTGCGACACGGAACAACCCTCTGCATCTATCACTGTAACCACATAAACTCCTGCTGCCAAATCCGATTGAGGAAAGCCCGCAAATGTCCACACAAAGCTGTACGGTGGGACTCCGCCAGACACTTCTATTTCAACACTACCGTCTTCTAATCCAAAACAAGTCACATCTGTTGTGAATATTTCCATCTGTGGAAATGAGCCCATGGTCACCAAAACCTCATCAGTGGTAATGCAACCTGTAGTAAGGTCTGTCACTGACAATGTATATGTCCCCGGTGCGGCGGGTATCGCTGTCGCCTGATCTGTGTCGCCAAAAATAACACCATCTGCGGTAGACCAACTGTAAGTGACATTGGGGCCCGTAGTCGTATTGGGTCCACCTAGTCCTGAGTTTAATGTCGAAGCGCAAGTGATCAATAAATCTGGACCTGCATCCGCAATGATCTCCTCTCCTACTATGGCATCATATAGAAAATGTGTTGTGCAAGAAGTGAGGGTATCTGTCTTGACTAAGGTATAGGTACCCGTAAGCTCCACCCATATCATAAGGGGATTATCAGGGTCTACTGTAAGACCATCCTGTGGTAGCCAACTAAAAACACATACTGTATCCTCTGCAAAATTTGGAGTGCTGATCGTGATACCACCATCGCAATCTAGAATGAATGGCTCATCTATAATAGCCATAGGAATATTGGTATCGCTTATAACATCTACCGATGCTGTAGAGCTACAACCATTATTTAAATCCGTAACAACAACATAATAAATACCTGGAGCATCGACAGTAATGGTATCTAGTGTAGGATCTGAAATAATACTACCCCCGGCTGTAATCCATAATGCGGCATAAAGATCAGATGTATTAATATTTAAATTAAGAACCACTGTTTTGTTTTCACAAGTAAGAACATCAGGAGCTGGAATAAAAATATCAACTAAAACAATATCTATGGTAATTACTACTTCATCACTGGATTGCTGGCCTGTAGAATTATTAGTTACAGTCAATGTGTAAACACCTGGTTCCGATACATCAATGAAGAGAGTTGTTCCGATGATACTACCTAAACCATCTGTCCATGTATACGAAAATTCAGCACCCATAGAAGTATTTGAACTCCCTATAGTCTTGACAAAAGAATCGCAGGTTAATTCTTGATCAGGTCCAGCATCGGCCACTAAAGCGGAGGAAGTTGATAGTAAAACATCTACACAATCTGTTGCCTCACATCCATTGTCTTGATTTGAAACCGTCAAACAATAAGTCCCTACCTCATCAACTGCAGGAGTTAAAGTGT
>CALJVI010000037.1 GCA_937974575.1 uncultured Saprospiraceae bacterium
TATTTTCACCATAAAGAAGTTCTTGACGAGTAAGATTGTCAAGGACTTTTTGTTTGTTAGATATAAAGGTCTTAAAAAACTGAAAGGCTTATTTGACAAATGCCGTGAGAAGCGTGTTTTGTCGAGGGCAAAGCCACTCGAGAAATGGGGAGAGTTTTATAGAGATCGGAGAACTGTGGATGTCCAAGTATTGGTTTTTGGATAGATTTGTAGACTTGGAGTTTTGTCGTTGTGCCAAGGACAGTTTAAGCGGTCATTTCTATCTGGTGATAGATTGTAGTGATTAAGGACGGTTTGGATGCTTAATTGAGCCTTAATTGCAGATATTCCCATCACTTATAAATTTTATTGAAAAACTTTGCTTTCACTTATAAGTGACAAATGTAATCAATAAATGAACTAACAACCAAATTTATACGTTTGGTTTATTACTTATAAGTTAGATATATTTGCATTACCCTTACTTTTAAGGGCTTTTTACAATCAATTAGTAATGAATATCGGAGACAAAATAACGGATCTTAGAAAAAAAGAAGGCTTAAGCCGTGATGCTCTTGGCAAAGTAGTCGGCACTTCTGGTGCTGTGATTGGTAGATATGAACGTGGCGAGATCACACCATCTGTTGAGATCGCTAATAAAATCGCTAAAGCTCTTGGAGTTTCTTTAGATTATATGGTAGGAAATATTGATCTCGAACTCTCCGACAAACTAATGAATAGAATAATAGAAGTCACTAAAATGACAGAGAAGGATAAAGATCATGTCTATACCCTTCTCGATGCTTTTATCGCAAGAACTAAAATGCAAGGTTTTGTCTAATTATTACTCTTCTTCAGAATTATTTCTTTTATCAATTTCAAAATTTCGCTCCACCTCAGAACTTACTTTACGAGTATGACTTCTTGAGGCCCTCTTTAATTGCTCTAACTCTTCTGGAGTCATCTTTGACTTCCTTTCAGCAGCCTCTCTTTTAGATCTCTCTATTCTTTCTTCGAATGATTCTTTATTACACATATCCTATAATTCTTTCATAAATATTTCAACAATAACATTTCCCGTTCGCCGAGGTGTATCAAACAAAAAAATCAACGTTCGTCGAGTGGCTGTGCCCTCGATGCTATACTCATCTCATAGCCCCATCACAATATACTATTTGAAATTGAGATAATATCCAGCAAGCATAAATTTCACTAGATCACTAATAAAAAAAGCGCCACCACTCTACAGTGATGACGCTCATAATATTTTTAAATAAATTCTATTTTCTTAATCCAAAGTCTGCTTCACAGAGATTACTTCATAAGCTTCGATCACATCATCTACTTTGATGTCATTAAAGTTTTTGATCGAAAGACCACACTCTGTCTTATTCTTAGCCTCTTTGATATCCTCTTTATATC
Organism: uncultured Saprospiraceae bacterium; assembly: GCA_937974575.1. GTDB lineage: Bacteria > Bacteroidota > Bacteroidia > Chitinophagales > Saprospiraceae > JALZVN01. The sequence goes on from CALJVI010000037.1 coordinate 1,402, forward strand.
GCTTGAGCGAGGCAATTTCCCCGATAGCGCCTTCTTTGGTAGGATAGATCACGATACCATCCCGAATCAATCGGATATAGTTGTTACGCATAATCTTACCTTCAGTAACCATACATCCAGCAATCGTACCTATACGGCTAATCTTAAATACTTCTCTAACCTGTACTTGACCAAGGATTTTCTCTTCCTCTTTCGGTTCTAGTAGACCTTCAATAGCCGATCTAATCTCATCGATCGCTTCGTAGATGATAGAGTACATCTTGATCTGAACGCCTTCACGCTCTGCCAACTGTCTCGCACCTTGCGATGGTCTTACTTGGAAACCAATGATGATCGCATCAGAGGCAGATGCAAGAAGTACATCTGATTCAATGATCTGACCTACGGCCTTGTGTATAACATTTACAGAGACGGTATCTATAGACTGCTTGATCAATGCATCAGTAAGTGCCTCAATAGATCCATCCACATCACCCTTCACAATCAGGTTCAATTCTTTAAATGTACCTAGAGCCAAACGACGACCGATCTCATCCAAACTGATACGCTTAGATGCTCTGTTGTTTTGTTCTCTTACTATCTGGTTACGCTTAGTCGCAATAGATCTTGCTTCTTGTTCTGTATCTGTTTCTTTAAACTTCTCACCCGCTTGAGGTGCACCGTTTAGACCCAGTACTAAAACAGGAGATGCAGGCCCTGCTTGTTTCACTTTCTTACCCGCTTCATTAAACATGGCCTTGACCTTACCAGAGTATTCCCCTGCTACGATAGAGTCCCCTACATTCAATGTACCGTTTAAGACCAGCATCTTAGTTACGTATCCACGCCCTTTATCAAGAGACGCTTCTATCACTGTACCGACAGAATTTCTGTTCGGATTAGCTTTCAATTCTAATAAATCTGATTCGAGAAGGATCTTCTCTATCAGTAGGTCGATGTTTGTACCCTTCTTAGCAGATATATCTTGAGATTGGAATTTTCCACCCCAGTCTTCTACTAAGATATTCATCTCTGCCAATTGACCTTTGATTCTTTCAGGATCAGATCCATCTTTATCAATCTTATTGATCGCAAAAATCATTGGTACCCCAGCCGCTTGTGCGTGACTGATGGCCTCCTTCGTTTGAGGCATGATCGCGTCATCCGCTGCAATTATAATAACGGCAACATCCGTCACTTTCGCACCCCTTGCTCTCATGGCAGTAAAGGCCTCGTGACCTGGTGTATCTAGGAAGGTAACTTTACGTCCCTCTTGAGTTTTCACTTCGTATGCACCAATGTGCTGTGTGATACCCCCGGCTTCGCCGTCGGCTACATTCTCAGATCGGATATAATCCAGTAAGGAAGTCTTACCATGATCTACGTGCCCCATCACGGTCACGATCGGTGCACGGTCAACAAGATCGGCAGGATCATCTATGATCTCTTCCTCATCTTCCTCTTGCTCTTCAGCTGAAATAAATTCAATTTCTCTTTCAAATTCTTCAGCAATCAATTCTATGATCTCAGCATCCAATCGCTGATTGATAGATACGATCACACCTAGGTTAAGACAAGTGGTTATCACATCCGTAACAGAAATTTCAAACAAAGATGCCAAATCCGAAACAGAGATAAACTCTGTCAACTGAATTACGGTAGTTATCTTTTCTGCAGCAGCTGCTTCTTGCTTCTCTCTGGTCGTTTCTCTGTGTTCTCTTCTAAGCTTCTGTCGCTTCTTTTTACTTCCACCAGAGATCTTAGCCATTGTAGCCTTGATCTTCTCTTCTATTTCTTTTTGAGACACCTCTTTTACGACTGGTGTCCTACTCTTATTATTACTATTTGATCTATTACCACCTCTATTGTTACCTCCTCCAGACGGTCTAACATCTGCGACCTTTCTTCTTCTACGCTTACGTTTCTTAGCATCGTTGGATGATGCAACTGGTTTTTTAGAATCTTTAGGTTTCTTGTCTGCTATTTCGATCTTACCCAAAATCTTAAGCCCACGAAGTTCTGGTGTTACAGACTTCATCATTTGATCCTTAGGTTTAGCCTTAGGAGTTTGCTTATCGATAGTTGGTTTATTGGCAGTTGTTTTATTAGGAGTATTCGCCTTGGCTTCTGCAGGCTTCTTCTCTTCCTTTTTAGGTGGAGTTGGCACTTCAGCCGCAGGAGCTTTTGCTTCTGCTGGTTTCTTAACGGGCTTTGGCTTTGGAGCTAGCACCTTTTCAGGATTCAGATCTATCTTACCTACTACTTTTGGTCCAGACACTTTAGGCCTATCGGACACCTTCTCTTCCTTTGCAACTGGTGTTTCTACTACTGGCTCTGGAGCTGGCGGCGGTGGCGGTGGTGCAACTACTTCTACCTTTATTGGAGCTGGCGGCGGTGGTGGTGGCGGAGGAGGAGTGGCAATAACTTCCTCTTCTTTTGTGCGATTACCAATTTTGAGGGCATCAGCTTGCTCTTTTACAGCCTTGTTGGCCTGAAATTCTTTGAGCAGCACAGGATACATATCCTCTGTAACTTTAGACGTAGGCTTATTCTCTATCTCGAAACCGTTGTTTTTCAAACAGTCGACGATAGTGCCGATACCTACATTAAATTCTTTCGCTACTTTGACTAATCTCTTCAAAATAAAGTTTATTGTTTAAAGCCGAGGCTCTTCAATGAGCAAAAGCATTTTTTAAATCGTTACAGAGTTACATACATACGTATCTAATTTTAATGATTAATGAGTTAAAAATGCTTTCACAAAAAATTTGCACAAAGGTAACGCATTTATATTGTATTGCTACCTATTGGCATTATAAATCGCCTATTATAGAGCGTTTTAGCCCTAAATAGCCTTTAATTTCAAGGTCATTTTATCAAGAGTGTTAAAATAGTCCCCTTCAGGGCCTATTTGTCTTCGTCAAATTCAGACTCTAAAACTCTTCTAACCTCGTCAATTGTTTCTTCTTCAAGATCGGTTCTACGTAGCAATTCTTCCTTGCTAAGGTCTAGTACACTCTTGGCACTATCACAACCTATCCCTTTGAGGGCATCAATGATCCATGGTTCGATTTCATCGATAAATTCATCCAAATCTACATCATCTATCTCGTTAACGTCTTGGTTACGGAAAACGTCTATTTCATATCCGGTAAGCTTACTAGCCAACTTGATATTTGTTCCTCCTTTACCAATAGCCAAAGATACCTGATCCGAATCCAAAGATACTGCTGCACGCATCGTCTCTTCATCCAGATCTATACTCGTCACTTTAGCGGGTGTCAATGCACGCTGTATAAATAGGTTGATATTGCTTGTATAATTTACAATATCGATATTTTCATTTTTCAACTCACGCACGATACCATGTATACGTGATCCCTTCATACCTACACAGGCTCCTACAGGATCTATTCTATCATCATAAGACTCTACCGCTACCTTAGCTCTTTCACCAGGGATACGTACGATCTTTTTGATCGTAATCAGACCATCTTCGATTTCAGGAACTTCTTGCTCCATCAACTTAGCCAAGAAGTCAGGATGTGTTCTAGACACCACTACAACTGGGTTGTTGTTGCGCATTTCCACCTCCTTAATAACGCCCTTGATCATGTCTCCTTTTCTAAGGAAATCCGCTCTGATCATTTCATTACGCGGAAGCACCAATTCGTTTCCAGTCGCATCATCCAAGATAAGAATCTCTCTCTTGAGTATTTGGTGAACCTCACCGATCACGATGTCTCCAACACGCTCAGAGTATCGCTTGTGTACTTCATCTTTTTCAAGCTCCATGATTCTAGAGATCAGGGTCTGACGTGCCGCCATGACAGATCTTCTTCCAAAATCAGCAAGAAACAGCTGCTCATAGCACTCTTCTCCGGTTTCGTAATCTTCATCTATCGCATAAGCCTCTGAAATCGACACTTGTGCTTGCTCATCCGTAACCTCACCATCAGCGACGATCTCTCGTACTCTCCACAATTCTATATCACCATTGGTATTCACGATCACATCAAAGTTTTCGTCAGAACCAAATTTTTTCTTAATCAACGTTCGAAATACATCTTCAAGGACACGTACCATAGTAGGACGGTCGATGTTTTTCATGTTTTTAAATTCCGAAAAAGTATCAACTAAATTCAAACTCATAATTAGAAGCTTATTTTAACAAATGCCTTAGCAATATTTTCAAATTTTATTTCCTTTTGGACGACAACGGTTTTCTTACGCTTTCCATCTTGAACCCTATCTTTAAATTCAAGTACGATTTGCTCTTCGTCCGCACTGATCATCAAGCCTTCAGTCTTGTGGCCTTCATCATCTATTACGGCCATTTTCCGTCCAATGTTTTTGACGTATTGTCTCTTAAATTTCAAAGGACGATCTACACCTGGCGAAGATACATCTATGGTGTACTTCTCATTCATCCATCCTTGCTCCTCAATCTGTGCTTCCAGATGTCTACTCACTCGTCGGCAGCGTACAAAATCAATCCCATTGTCTGCATCTACAAACACCTCCAACTTACTATGGCCATCCGTCTTGATCTCCACAATAAAGCAATCCTGAAAGTCCTCTTCCTTAAAGAGAGTAAGCAATTCGGCTTCGATCTTTTCTATCATTACATCCTTTTAAAAACAAAAAGAGGGAACTTAACAAGTTCCCTCTTTAAAGAAGATGGGCAAATATATAGATAATATATCAATCATGCTCGCAAAACGACGCTTTTAAAGGCAAAAACCGCCTTTTTCACCAAAATTTCCTCGCTTCGGAGCCGATAACAGGCCAAAAAGACACCAAACCTTAGTGGTTCGCCAGAAATGGGTAGGATTCTGACTTTATTTTGGGCCTACCTTGCGGCTTTCCAAATGACATTCGTGTTCCTCGGATCAGAGTTTTGCTTTTAGCTTCTTCAGATTCCGCCTCACCTTTAGGTTTTAATCTCGCGAGGCCCTTTCTCTTGGCTAGTGGTTGGGCATTACATAGTCCTCTCACCACCTAGTTAATCCGCATGCACGGCACACAGGGGCCATCACGGCGCTGACTTCGGCAAAGCCTATGTCATCGCGTGACCGAGTCGTCCGTTCCTACTCCTTCCTAACGGTCGGAGTACCACTACCACCTCTTGTCCTGACGCACTCCGTGCTCTATGCGTTTTGCTAATGCAAAACTTTCTGCGTGTTTCGTTCCGAGATTCATATACATAGGTACAATCAGTTGTCATATGAAAACTTTTGACTTAGGGATAGAAGTAGTGGCGACCGTAGGAAGACAGCCTGTAAGGCCGTGCTACGCATAGCCCGACCACGCCTCTTCGCGTGGGAAGTCCCAAATGATTATTCCTAAATATACTAGCATTGTACGCGAGAATAAAATTTGATCCATACAGCGATACTTCCTTGTTGTAAGTAGAAACAAATCCATGTCCTAATAATGCAAAATTAAGCGGACGGCAATACTAGTTTTCTTTGGACTTAGTACTACAACTTGCTGAAACGTTCCCTAGCCAAAACATTATTGTTACTATCAAGAATAGCTAGTACATAAACACCACTGGAAATATTGGTAATGTCTATAGCTTCATCATGTTTGTAACTTGTCTGTAAAGCTACTTGCCCATTCATTCCATACACTATAGTTTGGCTTGCATTAGAATTATATTCACCTGATATATTTATAAAGTCATGACTTGGATTAGGAAATAAAGTTAGCGGTGTTAGTTTTTCTACATCAACAGAAGATGTGACACTCTGACCATCGAAGATGAAAAGGACATTAACAAATTTACTAGGATCATTAACCAAACTGATTTTCAATTCTACTTCTGCATAGCCATCATACAATGTATTTAGGTTGTCGTCAAAAGATAGCTTAAAGGAAGTCCAGCCGGCAATTGGTCCTTGAGAACCACTATGTGATATATTTACTTCTGCCGAATTAACTTGAGGAAGATAGCAAGCATTTTCGTCACAGACATGAAACAGCCAAGTAGGTTGTGAATTTGTGATTACTCTTTTTTCCCATTTAAGAGGTATGTTCTCTGATGATTCATTTGTAAGGACTACTTCTAAACCATTAGAACTGTCGCCATTGCCGTCACTATCAGCAGCCGTGACTATCAGTAATAGACTATCAGCTGAAACCGTGACATTTGGTAACTGGGCAAAGATGGTACTAAAATTGAAAATTAATACTAGTAAGATAGAAAAGAGCTTGTAGATATTTTTCATAATAAATTTATGTTTTTAGTGAATTGTTTTTAGAAATTGAAAATTTGTTCTTCTTTTATTTTTGAATAATTATTTCTTTAGACATCGATATTTCATCATTTATAATACGGCAAATGTATAAGCCTGAAGAGAGCTCAGCTGTTTTTATCGATATCACATTTTCGTTTTCATGACATCCATGTCTCTTGTTTATATACTCTTTGCCTAGTATATCCACAATGCTGATATCCACATAAGATGCTTTAGGCAATTCTAATTTTATATTTAATAAATCAGCTGATGGATTTGGGTATACAGTAAATTCAGAACTAGAAAGAGAAGAAACATTAGAAATAATTCCATTGCTAATTATGTCACTATAGCTATAAGTAGATGCGTTTATTACTTGCCCATTTTCTGCATCCATTATAAAAACTACTACCTTCATATTGTCGGTAATCCAATCTGAATTTACAGGAACAATATCAAAACTAATGTCCACAACATCTCCTTCTGAGAAATCACCAATTATTTCATTGTTTCCACTATAGCCTCCTATTAATTGCCTACTGACATGTGAATAAGGCCACCATGCAGCAGGGACCGAAATATCAAAATATGCAAATCCACCCATGGTGCGACCAAGAATCTCTGGACCTTGAGCATATACATTAGATTGCTCATAATCGGAGCCTATTTCGGAAATGTCATTTTCTACTATGATAGCTGCTACACTTAGATTAATGTCTTGCACTGCTTTATCAAAAGTGACAACTGCGGATGTTTCGAGCCATATCCCATCCTTTTTTCCACCCATTTCCACATGAGCTATTGGGGCTATCTGCAATGATTCTATTACTGAAGAAACTACAATGTAAGGATCACTAACTATAGATCGATCTACGACCATAGTTGGGTAACCAATGATGGGTAATGCATCTATTAAATTATCATTAAGAACATCATGTGACAATATATCTCCTTGGTGAACTGCAACACTTGCAATTTGGTTTCCGAATCTTTTTTCCAACTCAGCTAGATAGACCGTTCCTCTAGGGCAACCAGCACACCACATTCCAGTCAACTCCTCAACTAAGACAACCTTGCCCGATGCCGTTTCGATGGGGTCAAATATAATAGTTGCCGTGTTATCCTCTATATCACTGTCTACTATATTGCTTCCATTGACATTAAGAAGATCGACAGTATGCGTACTTGGAGTGATACCCGTATTAAGTATATCAGCTATCTCATATCTATACATATCATTTTGCTGTATGTCAACCTCAAACGAATTGACAAGCTTTCCATTCACCATGATGTCAAATGAATTAATGGGAACATCACCTCTGTTAATTACAAGCCCAGAAATTGTATAATCAATATTTTTAGCACAAGCTGTTAAAAGCTCAAAATCCGAATTAGATACATCTCCTCCATCCACTGTAAGAGTATAGTTGAGCTGAGCATATATCTGATTACCCAATAATATAAATGCAAAGGTGGCAATCCATATTTTTGTAATTATGTTTCTACTATTTTTCATTTCCTAATTTATTTAATAAATAATTTTTGTGTGTTGATAAGATTATCTGATTTAAGTGTCAGTAAGTACATACCTGAATTAATTCCTGATAAGTCGAGTGTTTGATTTTTGCTTCTATGTTGGCTTAGCAGTACGCCCCGTCCAGATAAGTCTGTTATTAACACTTCATCCAATAATAATTCTGATTCAATAGTCAATAGGTTCTCTGCGGGATTAGGGTAAATAGTATTGGCGAAATCAGCTTTCTCAATAGTCGTAGAGGAAGTCATTTTCTCTTCTATAATAATTTCGTCAAGATTAAACCATGCTTGCTCACCAGGAGAAAGAAAGGACCAGTATAATCGAACTCCATCATCAGTCCCAGCTAAAAAATCGAGAGATGTTTCG
>CALJVI010000038.1 GCA_937974575.1 uncultured Saprospiraceae bacterium
TTGTATCTTTTAAATACATGTCGTACCGTTGGAGACATATTATCAGGTAAGGCATCCAGAGGGAACCATTCCACCTTTTTAAATTTCTTTCTTTCAAGCGCATTGGGTTCACCTTTCCAATCTTCACTTTTGAAGTAAAGAACAATTCTGGTTTTCTCCCCTATCTTTTTGTGGAGTATATGAACAAGTTTTAGATTATCTTTTTTGAGGGTAATATCTGCTTCTTCTTTTGATTCTCTGATCAGGGAGGATTTGGCAAACTCATCACTCTCAATGGTCCCACCCACGAGGGTATATTTACCACCATTAGCATTGGTTTGCTTCATGAGCAATACCATGCCATTGTATTCTAAGATCAATCTAACTTTTAGTAGTATCCTCTGAGACATAATAGTTTATAAAAGTGTGCAATTCTTAAAGGTAATACGGTCAAATACAGCTATGAGGTGCTTAATAAACAATATATATACATGGTAACAGTCCGGTAATTTTTAGAAAAATGTAAAATCGCACAGCTTCAAAAAAATGAATATCAGCTACATAAGGACCCATATATTCATTTTCAACCTTATGGTTATCAGATATTTAACATATAATTACCGAACCATAGCGTAGGCTACTATCGCCACATTTATCAGTTTTGAAGCAATATAAACAATCAAAATGGTGATTCACGCCTCTTTTAGGTACAAACTGAAGCAATATGATCCATATTGACGGGTACTAAACCAATAAAATAGCCTCTAAAACATAGGGCTGAATTAAAAAAGTTAAGGTATTTTTGTGTAGTACGCTCATTTGGATATTTTTAGACACAAAAAAGAGTCTAATCTGCGTTCGGTTAAACATAAATATGATATACAATAATATTCTTGAAACCATCGGCAATACTCCTTTAGTTAGGATAAATAAGGCTGTAGGCGATTGTAAAGCTACTGTTTATTGCAAACTGGAATGCTTCAATCCTGGTCAGTCTGCCAAAGATCGTGTTGCAAGATATATGCTTCAGTCCGCTGAAGAAAAAGGGCTCATAAATCCTGGGGCGACGATTATAGAAGCCACCTCTGGAAATACGGGTTTGTCATTAGCTATGGCATGTCGTATCAAAGGATATCGCTGTTTACTTACTATTACAGATAAGTCTTCTAATGCAAAACTAGATCTGCTAAGATCCATGGGAGCAGAAGTAGTTATTTGTCCTGCAAAAGTAAAACCTGAAGATCCACGCTCCTACTATTCTAGAGCTAAGAAATTTGCTGCTGAAATCCCTAATTCATATTATGTGAATCAGAATTTCAACCTCGACAATTCTGAATCACACTATCGTACCACTGGTCCAGAAATATGGGGAGATACAAAAGGAAAGATTACACATCTGATTGTATGTGCAGGAACAGGAGGAACTATATCAGGAACTGCGAGATATCTTAAAGAACAAAACCCAGAGGTACAAATTATAGGTGTAGATGCAGATGGATCTGTCCTTATGCACTATCACAAAACTGGAGAATTTGATAAAACAAAAATCAAGTCTTACAAAATAGAAGGTCTAGGAAAAACGATCATTCCAAAAAATGTAGACTTTGACGGAATCGATAGATTTATAAAAGTAAACGATAAAGATTCTGCACTAGCTGCAAGAGCACTAGCAGAAAAGGAAGCTATCCTCATTGGGTACTCTAGTGGAGCTGCATTTCAAGCACTATTGCAAATCAAAGATGAACTGACAGCTGATGACATTGTTGTTGTTATATGCCCAGATCACGGTAGCAGATATTTAGACAAGATCTACAATGAATCTTGGATGATAGAATATGGCTACAATCAAGAAACAGAACAAGTAGTACAAAATAGTCAAGAAGACATCCTAGCTCGTAAGCCAGGTAGTCTTTGGAAGACTAATCATAATGGAAAATTTAAAGTGATTCGATCACAAGAATTAAATAATCATAATCAATCAGGAATGGATTTATTTGAAAAGATCAAAAACAACCCAGGACCGCTAGGTCAGTATGCTGAACAGGCAGAAGGATATTTCATCTTCCCTAATTTGGAAGGACCACTAAGTAGCCGTATGCAATTTAGAGGCAATGAGGTTATCTGCTGGAGTGTAAATAATTACCTAGGATTGGGTAATCATCCAGATGTAAGAAAAGCAGATGCTGATGCTGCCGCAAAATGGGGACTTGCATATCCAATGGGATCTAGAATGATGTCTGGAAACTCCACGATGCACGATCAGCTTGAAAAAGAACTAGCAGAATTTGTACAAAAGCCTGCTGCTGTTTTGGTAAACTTTGGTTACCAAGGAATCATGTCTGCTATCGATTGTGTTACCGACAGAAGAGATGTTATCGTTTACGATGCTGGTTGCCATGCTTGTATTATTGATGGTGTACGAATGAATATGGGAAAACGTTTTGCATTCGAACACAACGATATTGAGAGTGTGGAAAGATGTCTAAAACGTGCAGAGAAAATCGTCGCAACTACAGGAGGTGCTATCTTAGTTATTTCTGAAGGTGTATTCGGTATGAGAGGAGAGCAAGGTATCCTAAAAGAAATAATTGCCCTTAAGTCTAAATTCCAATTTAGATTCATGGTAGATGATGCACATGGCTTTGGTACACTTGGTGAAGGTGGAAGAGGTGCAGGTGTTGAACAAGGTGTTCAAGATGAAATAGATATATACTTCTCTACTTTCGCAAAGTCAATGGCTAGTGTAGGTGCATTCTTAGCTGGAACAAAAGAAGTCATGAGGTACCTCAAGTACAACATGCGTTCTCAGATATTTGCAAAATCTTTGGCCATGCCTTTCGTAGAAGGAGCACTTAAGCGTCTTGATATGATTAGAACTATGCCCGAATTGAAAGATAAGCTTTGGGAGAATGTAAATGTACTTCAAGCAGGTTTACGTGAGCGTGGTTTCGATCTTGGAAACACAAACAGTTGTGTTACTCCAGTATACATGCATGGATCTGTAGCAGAAGCTACAAAGCTGGTATATGAACTTAGAGAGACACACCGTATCTTCTGTTCCATTGTGGTTTACCCGGTTATCCCTAAAGGACTTATCCTTTTGAGACTAATACCTACTGCAAGTCATACGATGAAAGATATCGAAGAAACACTAGTTGCTTTTACAGCAATCAAGACAAAGCTTGACGCTGGTGCTTATAGAGAGGATGAGATCATTCCAATAGCTCAATAAGAAAGTACTTACAAAAGATACTTGAAAATAAAAGGGTGCTTGAATTAATTCAAGTACCCTTTTTTTATATTTACACCTCAAAATACAGCAATGAAAAAACCAATCATAAGTGGCATACAGCAAGTAGGAATCGGGGTAAGTAATGTACACGAAGCATTTACTTGGTATAGAAAGCATATTGGGATGGATATCCCAATGTTTGATGAAGCGGCTGAAGCAGCACTTATGCTCCCCTACACCGAAGGCGAACCTCGATCTAGACATGCTATCCTTGCGCTCAATCTACAAAGTGGCGGAGGTATGGAAATCTGGCAATATACCAGCCGGACACCAGTTGGTCCTGAAATAGCTCCCCTACTTGGTGATCTAGGAATCTTTATCACTAAGATCAAAAGCAAAAATGTACAGGAGACCTATGACTTTCTCAAAAGCAAAGGAGTAGATCTATTGCAAGAAGTAAGCAATACCCCAGAAGGGCTCCCCCACTTTTATTTCAAGGATCCCTATGAAAATATATTCGAAGTAGTTCCTGCCAATGATTGGTTTGCAAAAACCTCATTTACTACAGGAGGAATATTTGGCTGCGTCATTGGTGTCAGCGACATAGAAAAATCACTTAAGCTATACAAAGATGTCTTAGGCTATGACCAGATCGTCTATGACCAGTCCGAGCAATTCAAAGATTGGACAGGTATACCTGGCTCAGAGAGATCTTGTCGACGTGTACTACTCAGGCACAGCACAGCACGCAAAGGTGCATTCAGTAAAATGCTAGGCCACAGTGAAATCGAACTCGTCCAAGCAACCGATACCCCTGTGAAAAAAATATTTGAAAACCGCATGTGGGGAGACTTGGGTTACATCCATCTGTGCTACGACATTGCTGATATGCCTGCTTTGGAGCAAGTATGCAATGATCATGGATTTCCATTTACGGTAGATAGTCGTTCGGATGAAAAAAGTAAAGACAGTTTTGATATGGGAGAAGCAGCAGGACACTTTACCTACATAGAAGATCCAGATGGCACCCTTATCGAATTCGTAGAAGCGCATAAAATACCAATCATGAAAAAGATTGGCTGGTACCTAGACCTCAAAAAAAGAGATCGTAGCAAGTCGCTTCCCAATTGGATGTTGAAGACTTTGGGTTTTGGTAGAATCAAGGACTAAACCTCCACATCACAAAAAGATATAAATAACAATTGGCAGTAAGCGATTAGCAAATCTAAAAAAACTTCGGTGCCTCGAACGAGCTCAAGCAGACCTACGGTGCCTGCGGTGGTAAAACGAACGATGAAATATAGTAGTCCTAAAAAGATATGACTATCCCTTTTCCGCTACATACTTCTCCCCCATTTCACGCAAACTATCCATGACAGATCGATATGGGAGTCCAAAAGCATCAAGTGACTTTTGATTACTGTACTCAATATCTGTGCTGGAGTTATGCGCAGTTTCTTTAGTCACCTTGGGAGATGAGCCCGTCAGAAAACTTCGGATCTTTTCAAAACGCCAAGAAACTGCCTTGAGCAAAGGTGTAACTTTTATACTCGGCCTCGGCTTCTCGATCGCATCCGCTATCGCATTAAACACATCCCGGTAAGGCAAGTTCTCACTATTCAACAAAAAGCGTTCATTGATGATATCACTTTCCATAAGTTTATACATATAGGAGACAACATCCTCTACCGCTACGAATCCAGTAGAACCCGTCGGGTAAAACTTCAAACCTTGATCTACTATCTTAAAAAAGCGACCAGTACCCTTGTCCCAAAATCCTGCGCCAAATATCACACTAGGATTTACGATAGCTACAGATAAACCTTCTGTAGCAGCGCGCCACACCTCCATCTCTGCATGGTATTTACTAATGGCATAACGGGTATTCCAAGCGCTATCTTGCCAGTCGGTAGTTTCATCCGCCTGTTTCAAAGTTTCGCTTCTACCTATTGCTGCGATGGAACTCACGTGCAAAAATTTCTCTACATTAAGCTGCATCGCCATATTCACCATATTGGCTGTGCCCTCTATATTGATCAAGTCCATCTGCTCATACTGACGAGGATCAAAAGAAACAATGGCAGCACAGTGATATACCTGCACTGCATCTTGCATGACTTGCTCTAGGGTCATTATATCTAGGATATCCCCTTCTACCCAGTTGACCTTTCCTTCCAGATCCTTTACCAAACTCATATCGCTCGAGGATCTGCGCAAGGCAAATATATTCGTATGCCCTTGTGATACAAGAAGCCTCAACAAGTTGGACCCTACCAAACCAGTACCGCCAGTAACGAAAATCTTTTTTTGCATAATCATAATTCTGGATGGTGTATAATCCCATTTATAGTATCCATTCTCGCACCAGTAGCTGTTGCAAATGAATTAGGTATTTCAAGCAGATGCAGATAACCGCACAATGCCATTAGCATAGATTCCTTATGCTGGATGATTTCATCCTTTGGAATCACCAGCTGCACAGTACCTATCTCTGCCTGCAACAAAGCTACTAAGTATTCATTGTATGCTCCACCTCCGGAGACAAACAATTCAACAACATTAGACTTTTTGGCTAGTGCATTTATTGCATCAGCTAGACACTGGGCAATATACATCGTGCAAGTAGCCAACTTATCTTCAGTACTCAAAACAGTAGTATCCAGTTTTTCGATATACTGAGTTCTCACATAGTTATTATCCAATGACTTTGGATAGTCCATAGCATGAAATGGATCTTGATGTAATGCCGCCAATAAATCTTCATCTACATCTCCATTGCGAGCCAACGCACCTTTGTCATCAAAGGCTAAGTTCATCTTATTGGCCAAGTGATTGAGTAATTGATTTGCAGGACATACATCAAAAGCAAGAATCTCATCTTCAGAATGCAAACTGATATTTGCAATCCCACCCAAGTTCAAAAACATTTTGTATTCCCCAAAAAGATAATGCTCGACTACTGGTGCCAATGGAGCACCTTGCCCTCCATGCAGAATATCCTCTGCTCTAAAATCCGTAATACAAGGAAGCCCACTTTCATTAGCCATCATGTGCCCATCGCCTATTTGTCGGCTGTAGCCCTCGGCTGGATTGTGGTCTATGGTATGCCCATGAGATGCAACACAGTATGGCGATATACCATTAGCCGTTATATATTCTTTGACTGCGGTACCATAAAAAACGCCTAAATCTAGGTGCAACTGTGCAATCGATTCTTGATCCAAGTCATGGACTACCTTGAGTAATGAAAACAAATATTGAGGCAGTTCAGCCGTAATTGGTTTGCCTAGGACCTCCCATTGAAGTTTTTCAATCGGTCCCCAAAAACGAACACATATGATGTCCAATCCGTCTAGCGAACTCCCAGACATCAAGCCTATAATGGTACGTTCATTCATTAGTAAATGTCAAGGTAAATTTTGCGACGGACTTGATTTCTTTTTTAGAAAGTATAGCTCCAAATGGCGCCATCTTTCCTTTACCATCCTTAATTACGGATATTCGATCATCAAGCGTCATTTTACTTTTGGTCAGCTTGGCTGCTCCGCCGATGCCAAGATTCCCCTTCTTGCCGTGGCAAGATTTACAATATGTGAGATAGATTTCTTCACCATCATCACTGACTGTATGGGCTATATCAGCACTCCAGCTACTAAGGACTAGACCTACTGCAAAAAGTAAAATTAAGTATACGTATCTCATGCTTCAAATATAAACAATGCTACAAAGAATTGTTTTGCAAGAAGCCAAGAAAGTGAAATTAAGTACGTATTAGTTATAAAGCGGGATCATATGGAGTTCGAGCGAGTCCAATACTCCTTCAGTCACGTGAATCGAGTCTTCAATCTCACAGGCCAACTTAGGATCTTCATTTGAGTTTTCCAAAAAATCAATCAGCACATCTAGACGAATTTCTAGACACTTTTTTATAATCAATAGTCCAGGAAAACTAAAATCTATATTCAATTGATCTTTACCCTCTTTCGAATAACTATATATAAATGGACTGTTGAATATGGTCTCTTGCTGCTGAAAAAACAGGCTATCTACGTCGAGCAATTTGGCAATATTCTCTTTGAGAATCTGAATATTCTTGACCTCCGTTTCTGGAAACAAACTCTCATTTTCCAAATGCGCATAATATACCGTAGTAATTCCGGTGTATATATGCTTAAGTACGGCACTATTTATAGTCAAATGCACGGCGGTAGTTTTATCCCCTTCTTGAGGTCATTTAGTATGCTGTCTCTTTGCTAGACTTACAGCATATCTTATTCAAAAATCTTACCACAAGATTCTTCCGATGTCGACTCAATCGTCACATCATTTATTTAAGGATCAAACTTTCTTGATTTAATTTTACGGGCCATCACGATCCTGATTCCGGACGAGCCTCCATCAGGACGTGACCGCGTCGTCCGCTATATCTCGACATTCCGCTACGCTCCAGTCTCGATGCCGCTTCCACCGCTTGTCTCTCACGCCTTCCAGTTGCAGGGCTTTGCCTATTCGGCACGCCTTTCAGCTTTGCGTACACACAGATATCTACATTTTACGGCTTGGTCTTTATATCCTATTGCCATATTTACCCTTGTTAATATATCATCCCTTCAGGATTGATTAGTCTGTAACTGAGTGCACTTTATAATAATCTGATTATCCGTTTGCTGGGTGGTACAGGTACTACTTTAATTAGTTAATAGAAATTGCCCAAGGTAATTCTAGATATAATATCCAGAAATAAAAATCAACCCTGGAAAGATGACAAGATCGTAGCAAAAAAAATGTATACCAGATGATTCTAACCCTGGAAAGCCTGCCCCGAACTTTCTTCGGGGGGTGTTATGATTTCTCTTCGAGTTGGACAAGCGCTGAGAAGTAGTGCTGCATGAGCGTGGCCAAGAGGCTAGCATGCAGTAGCCCGTGCGGAGGATTGGTGGGCGGTAGAGGGCCGAGCAGACCTGCGAGCTACGTATCATAGCGACCTCATGACACAGAAGGGATAGATGATTTCTCATCTATCCCTTCTGTGTCATGAGGATGGCCCCAAATATATATTACAATTGATCGCTTATACCATAGCTGCACTTTTCCCAACTCTAGGGACGGTAGCCTCTGGCTTACTAAGGTGCTTCAATATCGTGTAGTGCTTTTTGAGCGCTTGTGTGAATGTCTTGTTCTCTTGATATTCGACGCCATGATCTGCACAGGTCTCACGCAAGATTTCTGTCAAGGCTGGATAATGAACATGACAGACTTTTGGGAAGATGTGATGTATAACGTGAATATTGATGCCTCCCATCAGCCATGTACCAAGCTTACTCGTACGTGCAAAGTCGGCAGTAGTCTCTAATACATGCAATGCATAGTTGTTGCCAATATTGCCCTCATCATCTGGCAATGGATAGGTCGTCCCCTCATATACATGGGTCACTTGAAACATGAGCGCAAAAGTCAAACCTGGTAAAAGGTGCATAAATACCCATGCCGCAAAAACGACATACCACGAAGTAGATAAAAATATCATAGGCAATACTAAGGTCAAACCATAGTAAACCCCCTTGGTGATGAATAGAGAAACGTACTCACTCATAGGGTGCTTGATGTTCTTTTGGTTCCCAATATTGGACTCTCCAAAAAACCACTTAAAATCCTTGACCGTAACCCAGTGCAAGTGCGCAAGAGTGTACAATCCAAAAGTATAAAAATGCTGCCAGCGATGCTTAGGCAACCAGGGTTCATCAGGAGAGAATCTAAACTGACCATGTGTCTCTAGAGTCACATCAATCCCGTGTATGTTCACATAACCATGATGTGCTCCGTGCATCCTTCTAAAAAGATATTGGTTGCCACCAATGAAATCCATAGAGTAACTCATGATGTCATTGACTCGCTTGCTGGCCGAATATGCATCATGTGTCGCATCATGCATAATATTGAAAGCAATAAAAATATTGACAAATCCCAGTAGCAAGTATACCCCAAACAGCTGAATCCAACTGTGGCTGAACATGTCAGACATAATCAATGCATATGACAAAGTCCATGCAACTACCGCAAATACGGTCTTGAAATACATCTCGGCGTTGGCGTGTCTGGAGATATTATTAGATTCGAAATAGTGATCTGCCCTCTTACGCAAGTCCTTGATAAAGTTGTCTTTAGCTGGTGTGCTTTTGAAGCGAACTCGCTTCGATGAAGTCATACTTTTTAACATAATGCAGTTTGATTTATACTACGAAATTATACTATTGAGCTGATAAATTAAAATCTAAGCTCTTAAATAATACATATAACCTATCAAGTAGCTTAGTACCCTAACAAGCGGTATCCCAATGGGTTTTAGTTTATAGACAAAATTTATTCATTTAGGCAGGCTGAAAATGGTAGGATAGCGCAAATGAAACAGTTTATACTGCTTAAATGTGCTGATTATCGAAAAACTCAATAAAACTTGACTATGCCTAGCAAAATGTGGTACATTTGCGAAAAAAACTATGGAAACTATAGAGTCGTTTAAAGTTTCCATTGTTTACCCCGAAAATTTAAACTAACAAATGACAGAAGCTCAAACCCTTCAAAAAATAGAAATCCTAAAAGCTTCGGGACAGCTCTACATGAAGCATGGCATACGCAGTGTGAGTATGGATGACTTGGCGAGGCATCTGGGAATTTCAAAAAAGACCATATACCTATATTACGAAAATAAAGAAGCCCTGGTGCAAGATATCGTATATGCCCAGATCAAACAAGAAGCTGAAGAAGTAGCAAATATCCTTGCCACTTCTAAAAATGCTATAGAGCAGATGCAGAAAATAGCGAAAATGGCATTGCGTACACTAGGCGAAGTGTCTAGCGGGACTATGTTTGACTTACAGAAGTACTATCGAAAGCAGTGGGAGGCGATTACCAACTTGCATAAGAAACTGATTTTTGAGGTCATCAAACAGAATATAGAACTTGGTGTGCAAGAAGGTATATATAGAGCAGATATAAACCCGGAGATCATAGCTAGACTATATGGAGAAATTGCATTCAGTATCGTAAACAACGATGTATTCTCGATGCATGATTTTGGTAAGCAGGATATATATAGACAGGCTTTTCAATATCATATCAATGGGATACTTTCCACTAAAGGAGAAAAACTATTTAAAAAATTAAATTCTAAATCAGAATGAAACATACATATCATATCACTGCTATAGTGCTCGTCATGTTACTTTTACCCCTAATGGTAGATGCGCAAAAAGCACTTAGCCTAGCGGAGGCCATTGAGTATGCGCTATCTAACAATACGGAAGTAGTCAATGCAAAGTTGGCCATAGAAGATGCAGAAAGTCAAATCTCTGAGCGTCTTGCTATAGGACTGCCTAAGGTAGATGGGAGCATAGAATTTAACCACTACCCACAAGTGCCCAAACAAGCATTGCCTGATGCATTTGCTCAGGCATTTATGCTGCCAGAAGGAGAGTCCATTTCCTTCTTACTGAAAAACAACTTGACTGCTGGTCTTACTGCCAGCTCTCTCTTATTTGACGGAACTTACCTGACAGGTGTAAAAGCTGCTCGCAGGCTACGAGAATATACTCAAATGGAGCTCACTACAGTAGAGCAAAGAACGCGTAACAGCATCATGGATGCTTACTTACCTTCTCTTTTGATCACTGAGTCGGTCAAGACCATAGACAAGAACATAAAGAATCTAGAGCAGGTACTTTTTGAAACAAAGGAAATATACAAAGCCGGGTTTATAGAGCAACTGGATGTGGATAGACTGGAACTATCCTTGGCCAACTTGATAACAGATCGAGAAAACCTTGTCCAGCAAAAAGAGACAGCCATCAATGCATTGAAATTTACTATGAACTACCCCATGGAGGAAGAGTTGAGCTTAAATGATGACATCAACTCACTACTGGTAGAAGCAAATGAAGAGGAGCTTACTGGACAAATTGATTTTATGAATCGGGCTGAGTTTCGAGTAGCCGAAATAGGTTTGCAATTGGGCGAACTCAATATTGAACAATACGAAAGAGGCTTTTGGCCATCACTGGGCGCTTTTGCTGGATATCAATACCAATATCAAGGAGATAACTTTAGCGATGGTTTTTGGGCGCCGACCTTTGTCCTTGGTGCTAAACTGAGTCTTCCTATTTTTGATGGTTTCAGTACCAGAGCTAAAAAAGAAAGGGCGATGATAGAGCTAAAGCAAAATCAGAACAGGAAAGACATGCTTAGTAAATTGATCCAACTAGAAGTCATGAATTCTCGCAAAGGGTATGCTATGGCTAAGCAAAGACTAGCAAGCCAAGAGAAGAATCTGGCGCTTGCAGAAAAAATATACAACACGACAAAAATAAAATACAAAGAAGGGGTTGGATCCAGCCTTGAAGTGACACAATCTGAGCAGGCTTTATATCAAACTCAGCAGAATAAGATACAAGCTATGTTTGACCTACTCAAAGCAAAGGTAGCCCTTGAGCAAGCACTAGGCGTAACAAGAAACTAAAATCAAAAAATCGAAATCAATAGATATGAAATATATAATATTAAGCATTAGCATTTTATTCCTGATCGTAGGATGTCAAAAACCTCAAGAAGCAGCACTAGATCTGAAAGGCAAAAAGACTTTGCTCAAAGAGCAAAAACTAAAGCTAAAAGAGCTGCAGCATAGCATCGACACGCTGATGGCCTCTATCGAAAAAGAAGAACCAAGCAAAGAAATAGTAAAGCGTACCGTAAGTACGATCCAGCTAAAGAGTGAAGAATTTAAACACTACTCCGAAATACAGGCTTCGGTACTAAGTGACGATATGGTCATGGCTAGTAGTGAAACTGGAGGACGCATCACCTACTTAAAAGCTAAAGAAGGTCAAGGAGTAAAGAAAGGGCAGCTCATAGCAAAGGTGGATATGGAGTCCGTCACCAAACAGATAGATGAAATTAACACAAGTCTAGGATTAGCCAAAGATACTTACCAAAGACAAAATCGACTCTGGGAGCAAAATATTGGATCTGAAATGCAATACTTACAGGCCAAAAACAGTGTTGAGCAATTGGAGCAGAGATTGGAAACACTCAACCACCAACTTACTAAAGCTAATGTGTATGCTCCTCTTTCTGGAGTAGTTGACATGGTGGCATTGAATGAAGGCGAGATGGCTGCACCAGGGCAACCTATCGTACAAATACTGAATACTTACAAGATCAAAGTAGTAGCCAACTTACCAGAAAATTATTTAGGTAAAATCAAGCAAGGTGAAAAAGTAGAGATCTACTTTCCTGCATTGGATCTGACTAAAAGCGCTAGGGTTAGCCTCATGGGTAGATCTATAAATCCTGCGAATAGAACATTCAAAGTAGAGATGAATATGACTAATAAAAATCAACAACTAAAGCCTAATCTATTGGCGGTAGTAAAGGTCAACGACTTCACAGCCAAGGATGCATTGGTTATCCCACAAGAACTGGTACAACAAGAAATCAGTGGTAAGGAATACGTCATGGTAGTAGAAGGAAAAGATGGTGAAAAAGTAGCTGGCAAAAAATATGTAGAACCCGGTGAATCATACGATGGTCGGGTACAAGTGCTCGATGGACTGACTACACAGGACGAAATCATCTTGGTAGGTGCACGTACTGTAAAAGCAGGGGACATGGTAGAAATCAGTCCTAAAGAAATCAGTGAGAAATAATTTGTAAGGCGTAATACCACCTACAGTTATAGATGGTATAAAAGATTAAATGGAAATGAATACGAACCAAGAAAATAAAAAGAGGTCCTTTTCGCTGACTAACTTTGCCATAGACAACGCGACAACCATCTTCTTGCTTACACTGATGATCCTAGGTTTTGGTCTAGCATCGTATAAAAATATGCCCAAGGAACTCTACCCAGAAGCATCTCTGCCTACTATATTTATCAACACCCCCTACCCTGGTAACTCAGCCAAGGATATAGAAAATTTGGTTTCTAGACCGATAGAAAAAGAGCTACAAGGTATAGCAGGAATCAAGTATGTAAAGTCAAGTTCTTTGCAAGACTTCTCTTCTATTACCGCAGAGTTCGATACAGGTTTTGATTTGGAAGTAGTCAAAGCAAAAGTTAAAGATGCGGTAGATATTGCAAAAAGCGAATTGCCGAATGACCTGCCTGCTGATCCTGTAGTCATGGATGTAAACTTCTCAGAAATTCCGATCATGACAGTAAACGTGAGTGGAGACTTCCCAATGCCGCAGTTGCGTAAGTATGCTGAGTATCTACAAGATCAACTAGAGGAAGTAAATGAAGTAAACAAAATAGATCTAAAAGGGGCTTTGGAAAATGAAGTAAAGGTAGATGTAGATCTACTCAAAATGCAGTCTCTAAAAGTTTCTTTTACAGATATAGAAAACGCCATTCGCTCTGAAAACATGAATATGTCTGGTGGGGAGATTGTGAAAAATGATTTCAGACGTGCAGTAAGGGTAGTTGGAGAATTTGAAAGTCCACAGGAGATTGAAGACATGATCATCACGAGTGAAAATCAGCGTCCTATCTATCTTCGAGATGTAGCCAAAGTCGTTTTTGGACCTAAAGACAGAACCACAATTGCACGATCAGGGCGTAACCCCGTAATATCTCTGGACATCATCAAAAGAAAAGGGACCAACTTGATCGGCTGTGCGGATAACATTAAAAAAATAATCGCAGACAACAAGATCAATTTTCCCGATGACCTAAAAATAAGCATCTTCAATGATACTTCGCTTAACACTAAGGATCAGGTAGATAATCTAGAAAACAGTATCATATCTGGAGTCATTCTGGTAGTATTGGTGCTACTCTTCTTTTTAGGATTGCGTAATGCATCCTTTGTAGGAATAGCCATTCCGCTTTCTATGTTGATGGGTATTTTGATATTGAATATTTTATCTATCTCTCTTAACATTGTAGTGCTTTTTGCCTTAATTCTTGCCTTAGGTATGCTGGTGGATAATGCGATAGTAGTAGTAGAGAATATATACCGATATCGCCAAGAAGGCTACAATGATTATGACTCTTCAAAGTATGGTACTGGAGAGGTAGCATGGCCTATCATAGCTTCAACGGCTACTACTTTGGCGGCATTTCTACCCTTGGCTTTTTGGCCTGGTATCATGGGAGAGTTTATGAAATATATGCCCATCACACTGATCATTGTATTGTCCTCTTCCCTATTTGTAGCATTGGTCATCAACCCAGTGTTCACCTACTACTTTATGAAGCTGGATGAAAAAGCAGAATCTAGATCTGACAGATGGAGCAAAATCAGAAACACACTTTTACTTGCATTCTTTGTTTTGCTGCTTGCTATTGCATCCCATATCTCTGGCAGTGATGCTTGGAGGAACCTATTTGGGATAGCCTTCATCGTGATCATGCTTAACTTTTTCCTACTGCGCCCTGCTACATTGCTTTTTCAAAACATTTTGATGCCAGCACTAGAAAGAGGGTATAATGTATTTGTGAGAGGCGTACTCTATAAGATTATTCCCCTATTTGTTTTTATTGGTGCTTTTGCCATGTTGTTTTTATCTGGCTTACTATTGCAAGTGTTTCCTCCTCCAATAGAATTTTTCCCTGCGGCAGATCCATTATATGTCAATGCTTTTGTAGAACTTCCATTAGGAAAAGATATCGAAGCTACAGACAAAGCGGTCATAGAAATTGAGGACAAACTTGAAGAAGTACTTGAACCCTATGAGGGCATCATCGAAGAAGTACTGGTCCAAATCGGAGAAAACACAGGGGATCCAAACGCTCCACCAGAGCCGGGTGTCACTCCTCATAAAGCCAGAGTAACCGTATCTTTTGTGCCTTTTCAAAAAAGAGGCGGGGTATCTTCTTTAAAGGCCTTAAACGACGTGCGTGATGCACTCAAAGGTTATTCCGGGGTACAGATCGTGGTAGATAAAAACGCAGATGGTCCACCCGTAGGAAAACCCATTAATCTTGAACTTAAAGGAGATGAAATTGACGAGCTTGGCCTACAAAGTGAAGCACTCATAAGCTACTTCAACAACTTGAATATAGATGGTATCGAAGAACTGAAATCCGATATCAATCTTGGCAAGCCTGAGCTTGTGATCAATGTAGATCGGGAAGCAGCAAGGAGATATGAAATATCTACTTTTGCCATTGCAGATGCTATACGTACTTCTGTCTATGGTAAAGAGGTTTCAAAATTCAAACAAGGAGAAGATGAATATGAAATTTTTGTGCGTCTAGATCCAAAATATAGAAATAATGTAAACGATCTGATGGGGCAATCTGTCACTTTCCGTAGCCAATCCAATGGACAAATCATGCAAGTCCCTATTTCGGCAGTAGCAAAAACAGAATTCACTAGTACGTACAACAGTATTAAAAGGAAAAATATGGATAGGCTCTCTACTATATCTTCTAATGTACTGGATGGATACAATGCCAACGAAATTGTAGAGGAACTCAAAACCGCTATGGCGGAGTATGATCTTCCGCAAGGAATGACCTACGAGTTTACAGGAGAACAACAGCAACAAGCAGAAGACATGGCATTCTTAATGTTCGCCATGCTGATTGCCGTTTTTGTGATTTTTATAATCTTGGTTACTCAGTTTAATTCTATTACCCAACCGATCATAATCGTTCTTTCTATTTTGTTCTCTACCATCGGTGTATTCTTAGGATATGTGCTGACGGGCAAGACTATAAGTGTAATATTTACTGGCGTAGGTATTATTTCCTTGGCAGGTATAGTTGTGAACAATGCTATTGTACTGATTGACTATATCAATGTACTGGTAGATAAAGCTATGAAAGCTAAGGGCATTTCCAATAGACAAGATCTAGACAAACAAGTCATGAAAGATGCCATCATTCAGGGAGGAGCGACCAGACTACGACCAGTACTCTTGACTGCGATCACTACGGTACTTGGATTGATTCCATTGGCGATGGGAATAAATATCAACTTCTTTACCATCATCACAGAGCTGAATCCAAACTACTCCATAGGAGGAGACAACACTGCTATGTGGGGGCCGATGGCTTGGACAGTAATCTACGGTCTTATATTTGCGACCTTCTTGACCCTTGTTGTCATTCCTGCTATGTACTGGTTAGAATATAGGATGTCCGCAATACCAGGTTGGATCAAAGGCTTATTTAAAAAGTCAGAAATGGTGACTGAAACATCAATTGACAATTTATCTAAATAAAATATTCAACAATATATTTCCGAATAAACGCAGTGTCGATGAAGATTGGCACTGCGTTTGCAATTGGTATATCATCAAACGAAGAATACCATAAAGAAATTAATTATGAAGCCATTGAGCTATCTAATTCATTAGTAGTTCATGCGCTCAGGGTGAGTGTTTGTTCATAGTTTTTGTTTTTTGTTTTGTCCCCCGAAACTTTCGGGGGAAATTTTTTTCTCCTCTCGTTTTACTCCCTTTATTTTATTCCCTCCCTGACGACAAGGCATACAGCCATTGTATTCTGTCTAAAATCCATTGATTTAAAATAGTGTTTGTTCATAGTGTTTGTTTTTTGTTTAGGTCCCTGTCGATTTTATTGACAGGGCTTTTTTTATTTTGTGGACTCAAATACAAATTATGGCTAAACTGCAAGACTTACGTGAAAATTATGAATTAGGCGAATTGATTGAATCCAAGGTGCTTGATGATCCTATCCAACAGTTTACACAATGGATAGAAGATGCTATCCAACACAAAGAAAAAGAACCCAATGCAATGGTCCTTTCTACGATCAATGCTGCTGGAGCACCAAGTTCTAGAGTGGTTTTAGTAAAAGAGATAGATCCTGATGGAATTGTCTTTTACACCAATTATGAATCCGATAAAGCACAACAAATAGCTGCTCATCCAGTAGTAGCGCTCAATTTCAATTGGCTATTATTGCAAAGGCAGGTACGAATAGAGGGTCGTGTCGAAAAAATCGACGCAGAAAGAGCAACACAATACTTCCAATCTAGGCCCAAATCTAGCCAGATTGGCGCCTGGGTATCAGAGCAAAGCAAAATTATCGAAAACAGAGCGGTTCTTGAGGAGTCAAAAAAAGCAATAGAACTCAAGCATGAGAAAGACCAAGTATTGCCCAAACCTCCGCATTGGGGAGGCTTCAAGGTTATTCCACACAGTGTAGAATTCTGGCAAGGAAGACGCAGCCGACTACATGATAGACTGAGGTACACTCAAAATGAAAGTGGTATCTGGACTATATCTAGACTCTCTCCCTAGGTTCTCGATTTAACAAGCTGGTTTCGCAAAAACATAAATAGCAATTTATTTGCTTGAAAAACCTAAATTATATACTTTATACACTAGATATCAATACTTTAAGTATCTATTTGACCAGTCTATGTTTTTGCTTAAATGTCACACTTTTACCGTTTTAGAATAAAAGCAATCTTAGATAAAACTCATATTGATCATAAATCAAATCACCGACAATGAGTTCAGCAAATATAAGATCAACAAAAGATATCATCGTTAGAAACACCTATGTCACAGGTGAAGATGAGCAAGAATTAAAAAAAGCGGAAAATTGCCTGCTTTTTATAGATGTAGCCATTAATAGCTTAGATGACATCAATGCTTATATTGCAGATTTAGACCATCTTGGTATTGGAAACAGTATAAAGGAATTGAAACCATCTATCCGTTCCATGGGTTATGGATCTTTATACAATACCGCTACAGCGCTTGAAAATGAGTTTTTAAAACAGATCATATCTTATCCAAGGCCCAATTTGGAAGACTTTCTAACCGAAGTCAGCCAGGCCGTTTACAATGCCAATACGCAATTAGATGGTATGCGGGTCAGCTTAATATAATATCAAAAAAAAAGCTTGCAGGAAAACCTGCAAGCTTTTTTTGTCTTTTTAATCAAATCTTAGCAGTGCGCTTCAAAAGCTTGCTTAAGATTCTCAGCAATCATCTGTGCTGATCTTCCTTCTATCTCGTGTCTTTCGATCATGTGCACTATCTTACCTGCTTTAAACAAAGCAATAGATGGTGAAGATGGAGGATAAGGCAACATCAATTCTCTTGCTCTATTTACCGCCTGGACATCAAAACCAGCAAATACCGTAGATAGTACATCAGGCTTCTTTCCATCTTGAGTAGCTAACTTAGCTGCTGGCCTTGCATTCGCCGCAGCACAGCCACAAACAGAATTGACTACAAGCAGTACTGTTCCTTCAGTATTTACAGTTTCATCTACTTCCGCAGGACTTGTAAGACCCTTAAATCCGTAATCTGTTAAATCTTTAGCGTATGGTGCTACCATTTCTGCTGGATACATATATTTATTATTTTTATAATTGATTGTAAAAATACAAAATGAACGAGTAATTTTGAACTCTATCTACACAAGTACCCTAAAAAAACTATTTATGTTCATTTTGTTATGGATATACTACTAAGAAAATACAGATATGAAAGCAATCAGATACCTCTTTTTTCCTTTTATCATAACACTTTTACTCTTAAGCTTGTTGCAGTGTACCTCAGATAAGACCCCTTTAATTGACTTATCAGATGCTTGCATGACTATCGAGGTATCCTACGATCTCAACATCAAACCTATCATTGACAACAGTTGTGCCTTGGGAGGCTGTCATATCAATGGTGGTGATGGTCCTGGTATATATACCAACTATAGCAACCTAGTTCCATTTTTTGAAGATGGATCCTTTAAGCGCACGGTTATCGAACAAAGAGATGATCCTAATATTGGGATGCCGCCAGACTGGTCTAACAATGGTGCACCAAAAGATCTCACAGCAGCTCAAATCGATCTAGTCAAATGCTGGGTAGAATCTGGCTACCCTGAAAAGTAAATATCTAATACCTAGTAAAATAAAACATGACCAATATAAAATTTACACTCCTCAGCTTTATGCTCATTTCTTGTTTCTTAGTCCAAGCACAGGAAAAAGAATATGTTGAAGACTCTTTTAAAGACACCAGAGTAATCACTTCGCATTCTGTAGAAACTTTAGATGCTTATCAGTTGGATGTACGTATATCACATCGATTTGGAGACTTTGCGGGCGACCGAGGAGGCTGGGCCAATTTTTATGGACTAGAGTCGGCAGCAGACGTGCTCATTGGAGTAGACTATGGCGTTACAGACCGTCTTACTGTAGGACTCAACAGAACCAAAGGTGTAGGAGTCATGTCTAGGCTCATCAATACGGGTATCAAATATCGGCTTTCTAGGCAGACCAAGAATGTCAATCCATTCAGTATTACGCTAGTGGGAGAGATGAGTATCTCTACCCTTCCTAGGAGCAGCGACCCCAACTCCATCTTATTTTTTGAGGCATTTGCGCATAGGTTTATTTATTCTGCCCAAGTTTTAGTGGCCTCCAAAATTTCAGATAAATTCACCATACAATTGAGTCCTGGATACATACATCGAAATATTGTGGGTGCCTTGGATGTCAATGGTTTTTTCAATTTAGGGGTACAAGCAAAGTATCAAGTAAATAAAGGCTTTGCGCTTATAGTAGATGCGACGGCTCCATTCACAGACACGCGTACGACAGAATCAGGCTACTACTTACCAGTGGGAATAGGATTTGAGTTTGATACAGGTGGCCATGTATTTCAGTTAAACATGACCAATGCTACGGGACTTGCGACAACAGATTACGTCCCTAACACAACAGCCAATTGGGGAGACGGAGAGTTTAGACTAGGCTTTACGATATCCAGATTATTTAACCTCTAATACCTATTTCCTTTGAAAATATTTATCAGTGCATTCATAGGTTTTTTCGTTTTTGCTTTGGGTTGGTTTCCAGCCGAAACGGCAGCTACATCTATCAAATCTACGGATAAGGTTAGCGATGTACTTTTCAAGCTAGGCGACAAAAAGCCCAATCACTATTTGCAGATGCCAAGTCAAAAAAATGTAGAACTTGGAAGGCGATTATTTCATGATGGATTTTCGCTTACTCGCAATGGAAAAAGAGCGAAACGATTGAGCAAGCATTTTGTCTGCACATCTTGCCATAATGTAGAAAAAGAACAACATGATCTGAGTCAAAATGATGCGCAAAAAAGATTGGATTATGCAGTACAAAACGACCTTCCATTTCTACAAGGAAGCCCTATGTACGGTGCTGTCAATCGCACTACCTACTACAACGGAGATTACTTTAAAAAATATGGCGAACTAGTATACCCTGCGCGCAAAGACTTACGAGAAGCGATTCAACTTTGCGCCATCGAGTGTGCACAAGGTCGCAAACTCAAAAAGTGGGAGCTCAATGCCATCTTAGCTTACCTATGGTCTATAGGCTTGAAAGTTGATGATCTACAGCTCAATCCGACAGAACTCCAACAAGTCACTGCTGGGCTTACCGATAAGACGAAGCAAACCGAGGCCATTGCCTTGATCAAGTCCAAGTATATGGACCACTCCCCTGCCACCTTTACAAAGCCACCAGAAGATTTAAGTTTTGGATATGGCCTCAAGGGAGTTCCAAATAATGGGCAAAAGATATACGAGAAGAGTTGCCTCCACTGTCATGAAAATGGGCGATACTCTTTTTTCAAATTAGATCAAAGCAAAGACTCATTCAAGTATTTATACAAGCACTTAGACAATCACCACCACTCCTCTTTTTATCAAGTGGGTCGATATGGTACACCGCCTAAACCTGGCAAAAAAGCATACATGCCTCAATACACAAAAGAGAAAATGAGCGACCAGCAAATGGAAGATCTTCGAGCTTATCTTAAGCAAAAAGCGGGCAAATAAGAATGGACTTTTTATTTTGAGAATGGCTTGGGCGTGTCCCTGATTCTCCACCGAAAAGGTGTCGATCAGTGCCGGGCTATCCATCACTCCATTTCATTTCGGTCCTAGCGGACTCCCACGCAAAGGCGTGGTCTGATTCCTATCCCTCACGCAAAAATCTACTTTTCAATAGAAGCCTTCCAAGCGAGATAGTCTTCTTCATAGTCAATGTCATGCAGTCGTGGCAATTCAAAATAAGTGAGATGGTCAGCTTTTATTTTTTCGACAGTTTGCTCGTAGACTACCTCTGTACTCCAAGCAATATCCGAGAATAAATCAATACTTGGATCACGGATGCCCAATAGATAATATCCACCATCAAAAGTGGGGCCCAGTACAACATCGTGTGTAGACAATGCGTCAAAAGCTTGAGTGATAATATCTGCTGTCAGCTCTCCACAGTCTGATCCAATGATCACAAGCTTAGCTGGAGTATCGGACACTTTTTGGAAAGCATCTTGCATCTTCTCCCCTAGTCCGCCATCGATTTGAACTTGCTTGAAGAATATATCACTGGACCAGCTGTCTTCCCGATCGATAAAACTGCTGTAAAAAAGGTGCCGTTTACAATCTGCAGACGAAGTAGCCTTTCTCGTATGCTCCAGAAGTTCCTTATATATATCAAGTGCTTTGACATCACCTGTAGTATTGGCAATACGGGTTTTGGCCTTTCCCATTTCGGGATTTTTGATAAAAATGATGAGGTGCTTATCCATGTGCTACTTAAAAAACTTTAAATTCTATACTATCCTTAAGACAATATTAACAAGCAATACTGCCAAAAGTTAATCTAATCTTATAGTCATAACATTATGATTCATGCTATCGTCATTACTTATAAATTAGTAACAGTGATTCCTTAACTGCCAAGGTAAATAAGATAAGTAGATATCTTCAATAGCTTTGGTTTAAAATTTATAGATTATGAAAACGGGAAAAATTTTGATCGTAATGATCTTAGCCGCATTAGGTTTTCAAGCCAATGCACAAAGAGGTGTATTTGTTCATGAGTCTTACAACTCCGTCAGAAAATACATCCATCCACTCCGTCTTGGCCATAATCAAGTAGTGGATTGGACTAGACTAAACAAAAGGACCAACGCTGAAGTGAGAAATATAGAAAGAGACAGATATCTCACGCCAAGAATGAAAGCAAGAAAAATAGATCGTCTATTTGATCGCAAGGACCGAAGGCTTAGAGACATCCTCACCAGACGCCAGTACCAAAAATTTAGAAATATACGTATTGGGCAAAGAGGTAACAGAGGTGGCTACTATGGAGATGGTCGATATGATGATCGGAGGTATGATGACAGAAGAAATAATGATCGCCGAAATGATAGATACTACGATGGCTCTAATAGAGATGCGGGTTGTCCGGCTCCTGGATACGGAACCTACTACGATGGTGACCAGTATTACAGAGGTTAGTCCTTAGTTATTTTTTGATGAAATAGGTGAAGCGGTATATCTTACAAAGGTATATCGCTTCTTTCGTTGTAAGCTGCCGCCCTTGACCAACTTTTTTTTAGTTTTTTGGCTAAAAAAGAATATGTCACCCTTCCAGGGTTTAATATGTGCTCATGACAATTATTGCTACAGTAATGCCACCTATCCTAGGTTGGTTGGTTACAGCTTTTTATTATTCTCTTCCTTATTCGAGGTTTTCAAGCGCAATGTTTTATACACGTGTTATGAAGATAAGCTGTTGACACCCTACTCCAACAAATTTGATCAACACCGTGACGAGCGTATGGAATCAACGGCTGTAGCCATTGACCAACTTTGTTTTTGTTTTTTGGCTAAAAAAGAA
Source organism: uncultured Saprospiraceae bacterium (assembly GCA_937974575.1). Taxonomy (GTDB): domain Bacteria; phylum Bacteroidota; class Bacteroidia; order Chitinophagales; family Saprospiraceae; genus JALZVN01. The sequence continues at coordinate 22,867 of CALJVI010000038.1, forward strand.
TATGTCACCCTTCCAGGGTTTAATATGTGCTCATGGCAATTATTGCTACAGTAATGCCACCTATCCTAGGTTGGTTGGTGACAGCTTTTTATTATTCTCTTCCTTATTCGAGGTTTTCAAGCGCAATGCTTTATACACGTGTTATGAAGATAAGCTGTTGACACCCTGCTTCAACAAATTTGATCAACACCGTGATGAGCGTATGAGATCAACGGCTGTAGCCATTTACCAGCTTTGTTTTTGTTTTTTTGGCCAAAACGAGCGATGGCCATCTTGGACAAAGGATCGGAGTGAGCATGCAGGGTGATGAGTATGCAGTGATGCCCTGCTTGATGTAGCTCGACGAGGTACGAGAAGAGATGCAGCAAGCAGATGGCAGAACGCATACTCAGCATCCGGAATAAAACGGAGAGCCTGGTCACGCCGCTAAAAAACCTACCAATAAAATCTACTATAAAAAAAGGCGTGATGGCCCCAAAAACAACTGGCAATAAGTTAAAACCCTATTAAACAGGGGCTTAAAAAAGTAGATTGCCTGAAATTAGCTTATTTTTGTTGCAACGGAAGGGGCTAAATCGTTATCTAAAGGGAATACAGTCCTACTGCAAAAATTATAATCTATGAAAAAAGTAACTACGCTCTTAATGGTCATCCTATTGCTATCTGCAATGACCAGTTTTGCACAAGTCAATTTTACGGCCAATGATGTGATCACTCCATATGAGGGCTATTATCATCCTGGCATCAATCCTGGATACTATGGATCCAACTGGGACGATAATACGCTGGCTGATATAGCCGTCGGTAACGAAACTGTTGGGGCAACGGGTTTGGGTATAAAATCTTTGAGAGGCGCATTGCCTGAGGGCATCGGTCAAACATTTACCTATGATATATGGATAGATAAATATGACTATAACAATGCCTTGGGTACGAGTGATAATTTGTTGTTTTTAGGATTTGCTTCTGAAGCGCATAAAGACAAAACAGACTATTGCCCAAGTGATGATTTTCAAACTGACATGTTTGCGAATCTCTATGAACCTATCTGGGATAATGGCGAAAACGGGACTCCTGTCAACGATGAAAATTATTATGCATTGTATGTATATGAAGTAGTCAGTAGATTGAAAGACAAAGTACGTTTTTGGGAAATCTGGAATGAGCCCGGTTTTGATTTTACGGGAGCTAAAGGTTTTCTTCCGCCTGGTGCGCCGGGCAACTGGTGGGAGAACAATCCTGATCCTTGTGATTATAAATTGCGTGCACCTATCTTCAATTATATTAGAACACTGCGGATCTCGTATGAGGTCATCAAGAGTATAGATCCTGATGGATATGTATGTGTAGCGGGATTGGGTTACGATAGTTTTCTTGATGCTTTGCTGCGTAATACGGATAATCCTGACGATGGAAAAGTAACTGCGGAGTACCCATTGGGTGCTGGTGCATATTTTGATGTAGTCGGATTTCATGCTTATCCACATATAGACGGGAGTACTCGATACTGGGATACGAGTATCAATGACTTTGTATATTCAAGGCACTCTGATGCATCGGCGGATGCGCTCGAAGTAAGAAGAGATGCGAGACAAGAAGTACTCGCTGCTTATGGATATGACGGTGTCACCTACCCTAAAAAAGAATGGATCGCTACAGAGGTAAATGTCCCGAATAGACCATTGACTCAAGAGATGGGATCTGATGAGGTGCAGCGCAACTATGCGATGAAGGTAAATATGAAAGCTATGCAGCTTGACTTCACGCAACTGCACCTATATGTCCTAGGGGATTGGAAACCGGAACCTGAAGCAAATAATGAGTTTGACCTGATGGGATTTTATGAATCCTTGAGTGAAATAAGCCCTGGTCAGCAGAAAGTAAAACCTGCAGGAATAGGACTAAAAACAATGTCTGACGCCCTATGGGAGACTCGATATGATGCTGCTCGAAGTGCCCAAATGAATCTAGGAGAAAATATAGGAGGTGGTGCATATAAGCATGATGATGGCACCTATACATATGTATTGTGGGCAAAGACTTTGACGGATTTATCTGAACAAGCTAGTGCTACTTACTACTTCCCGCAATCATTCGGGCTGACGGCAATGATCAGAAAGGAATGGGACTATTCTGCTACTGGCATAAGACTGGGTGAAGGGCCGGGCAATATACAACTGACCTCCTCTCCTATCTTTTTGAGAAAACTAGAAGAGGATCAAGATATATTTTTGAATGTAAGCTGTAATGTAGATGTAGAATTGCAGAATACCGCAACTACTCCTGAAGGCGGTAAAGTAATATCATGGCCAGAGCCTACTGCTACTACCAACTGCTTTTCGGGTGTGACAATAGAACAGACTCAGGGAATAGCTAATGGTAGTTTTTTCCCATTTGGGGTACATGAAATCCAATATACGATCACGAATGAATGCGGCGATAAAAAGTATTGTGCATTTAATGTCAAGGTAGCGAGTACTGGAGGCGGAATTGGCGATTGTAATTTATTTCGCTGGGAGATGGGATTTATTGGTCAGTTTAATGGCAACAAATATTTTCTATCGGCTGTCAAAAAAGACTTTGCTGCGGCTCAAGCTCAAGCGGAGGGTCATGGTGGCTATCTGGTATCCATAGATAGTCCGGAGGAGAATGAATTTTTGCGTCAACAAGCATATGCTTTAGGCTTCATAGGATATAATGATGTAGCACAAGAAGGCACCCTGGAGTGGACCTCTGGTAAGCCTGTGGTATATACCAATGTTGCAGATTGTCAGGGATGTCAAAATTCGGATGCTGGCGATGTAGCGATGTTCAACCACTTCAATGGGGAGTGGTATTTTGTGCCTGCCACAGCTACTGAATTCTTTATCATGGAACTGCCTTGTGCAGAAGTTCCACCCTGTATATGTACTACTGAATATATGCCTGTTTGTGCGCCGGATGGTACAGAGTATTCTAATAGTTGCTTTGCAGAGTGTGCAGGAATATTTGACTATCAAGACTGTACTCCTTGTGTATGTGATGCAGAATACGATCCAGTATGTGGTCCTGATGGAACGGAATATTCCAACAGTTGTATAGCCGAGTGTGAAGGTGTATTTGACTATGGAGCTTGTTTGGCGCCATGTGACTTGAGTCAACAAGTATGGCTGCAAGACACTTTAGCTAGTGATTTGTGTGCAGATTTTTGTTTGGGCAATATTGCATCCTTTGAGTTTAATGATTCTACTTATGTAATATTTCAACCAGAGGCTGGTTTCTGTGCCGATGACTTTACCAATATTTATAACTGCGAAGGAACACTGATATGTCAAGATGGAGGTTTTGCTGGATTGACAGAATGTGCTGACTTTTTTGGAATGAACTTTACTTTTGACAATCTGGACACTTTGTGGAGTAAGTCAATTTGTCCTGAGCCTTGTGGACTAGATAGTCAGCAATGGTTATCGGATAAGATAGCTGGCTTAGATTGCGATAGTGGAGTGGGCTCATTGGAGAGTTTTGAATTCCTAAATAATTTTTATGTGCTTGAATATGACTATCCCGGTGTAGAATTAGATGGTGGATGGCGTGTTTATAATTGTGATGGATCAATATTCTGTAGTGAAAATCCACTCATTGGACAGGATGAATGCAATGCCTTTTTTGGTCCAATCGCTCAGATCGTAACTCATATACTTTGGTCAAGAGAAGTCGAATGCAATGATTGTGTTTGTACTACTGAAGTCTTCCCCGTTTGTGGATCTGATGGTATTACCTATGGTAATCCATGTCTTGCTGAATGCGAAGGAATTTTTGAATATACATCTGGTGCCTGTGGTCAATCTTGCTTAAACTTAAATGAAGAATGGCTGGCTACTTACCTAGCTGGATTGGAATGTAGCAGCTGTGTAACCTATGTAAAGTCATTTGTTTACAATGATTCCATTTTTCTTGTTGAGTATACTGATGTTTCATCTACTTGTTCAGAAGCTGGAGCGACTATTTACGATTGTGACGGAAATCAGTTTTGTATCGAAGGCAATAATCCACCGGAGTATCCATGTAAAGATTATTTTGGAGAATATTGGACGCTTGATTCGGAAACGCTTTGGGCAAGAGAAGTAGACTGCCCAGACTGTAATTGCATAACGCTATACGATCCTGTATGTGGATCTAATGGGGTAACATATTCTAATTCATGTGTTGCAGAATGCGAGGGTGTTTTTGATTATACTATGGGTGAATGTGTTGAATCGTGTTTGAATATTAATCAAGAGTGGCTTGCTTCATTTTTGAACGAATTGGAATGCGGTGGTTGTGTTGCAGATGTGGAATCATTTATTTACAATGATTCGATTTATGTAATAGCATATTCAGACTTTGAAATCTGTGGAGATGGAGGCATAGTTATTTATGATTGTAACGGAGATGAATTTTGTATAGAATCGGGACTTACACTAGATGCTCCATGTAGTGCTCATTTCGGAAATTACACCTCTTTTGAATCGGAGCTACTTTGGTCAAAGGATAGCATTTGTATTTGTGATCTTGATGCACAGCAATGGTTAACAGATAAGATAGCAGGCCTTGATTGTGATAGTGGTATCGGTTCATTGGAAAGTTTTGAATTTCAAGGTCAATTTTATGTCATCGAATACGATTACCCAGGTGTGGAAGCTGATGGTGGATGGCGTATATATAACTGTGATGGAACTCTGTTTTGTAGTGAGAATCCATTTGGATTACTAACTGAGTGTTCTGATTTCTTTGGACCTGTTCTCAACTTAACGACTACAGTGTTGTGGTCTAGAGAAGTGGAATGTGAAGACTGTATATGTACAGATGAGTATGCTCCTGTCTGTGGAACTGACGGCATTACGTATGGTAATTCTTGTGAGGCGGAATGTGCAGGTATTTTTGAATATACTCAGGGCGAGTGTGTTGAATCCTGCTTGAGTATTAATGAAGAATGGTTGGCTACCTACCTAAGTGAATTGGATTGTAATGACTGTGTTGCAAAGGTGGAGTCATTTATTTTTAACGACTCTATATATGTAGTTGCTTACGAAGATTTTGAGCTCTGCGCAGATGTTGGAACATTTATTTATGACTGTAACGGAGACCAGTTTTGTTTTGAAGGAAGTAAACTTCCTGAAACACCGTGTACTGCTTATTTTGGAGATTATGGATCTTTCGATTCAGAAGTATTGTGGTCGAAGGAAAGTGCATGTATAGATACCTGTGTCATAGATGGGCAGCAATGGGTAGAAGATTTATTGTCTGATACGACACTATGTGGCTCGTGTATTTCTACTATTGAATTGGCAGAATTTGAGGAAGGGGTAACTTATATTGGCGTGTTTGAAGATGAAGATCTTTGTGATAATCCATTACTTACCGTGTACAGTTGTGATGGTTCGGTATTCTGTATAGAGGGTGGAATAAATGAAGCTACTCAATGTAGTGAAATTTTTGTGGAGGACTTTGAGCCTGAAGTTACTGTACTTTGGTCCAGAGATAGTGCATGTGTGGAAGAATGTAATCTAGATGAACAAGAATGGTTAACCGAAGTGTTATCGATGGATTCTCTTTGCAGTAGTTGTATAACTAGTATTGAATCCGCTCAATGGCAAGGGACTACTTATATAGGAATCCTACCTGATGAATCCTACTGTACTGATGTGCAATTAGAAGTATATACTTGTGACGGGGCTTTGATATGTGTAGAGGGAGGCTTCGACGAGGCTACAGAATGCACTGAATTTTTTGGTGATGATTTTGATCCAGAAACAAACGTACTCTGGTCAAAGGATGAGGATTGTGAAGATTGCCAATTGGAAAATCAGGATTGGATCACACCCTATATAGAAAGTATAGATTGCAATAGTGGTATTGAGTATGTGATTGTGATTGAAAATGATGGTGTTAAATATATTCTTGAGCAAGAAAGTCTATTTTTATTTCCTTCTATTGATTATCCAGCTCCTTACACTACAGTATACAATTGTGATGGTAGTGTATTTTGTTTAGATGGTGGCGAAAATTCTTTAAGCTTCGACTGTACCAATGCTTTTATGGATAATCCCTTCGATGCTATATTGGATACCTTATGGATCAAGAGTGAGGATTGTGAAGATTGTTCTATTGACTCCCAAGTTTGGGTCGACAGCTTATTGGAAAGACCTACACTTTGTGAAGATTGTATTAGTAGTATCGAGGTTTATACTATAAGGGACAGTACGTTTGTAGTTGCTTTTGCAGACGATGTCAACTGTAGTGATGCGCAAACGATCGTATATCGTTGTAATGGTTCTACCTTTTGTACGGATGGTGGAATTGCAGGATCGCAAGAATGTTTTCAATTCTTTGCATCTGCTGATGCAGGTGGAGTTTTATGGGATAGAGACAGCGCTTGTATTGATAATGCGGTGACTGCTTTGCAGGTTAATCGCTTGAGTTTGTTTCCAAATCCTGCGGAGTCTGTTGTTAATATTTCGTTTGAATCTGGTAGTGCGCTTTCTTTAATTTATACGGTAACTAATGTTACTGGGCAGCAGATATTGCAAGGGTCTACGGAAGGGATTAGTGGTAGCAATAGGTTGAACTTTTCTGTGGAGCAGTTTGTGGATGGGATCTACTTTGTGCAGTTGGAGGATCGTAAGACGGGTGCTTCTAAGACTTTGAAATTTGTGGTAAATTAAGTTTGTAAATTGATAGAAATAAAATGGGAGTTGGACTGATGTTCGGCTCCCATTTTTTATTTACTCTAGTGTTATATTGTGTTCTAGTAGAATTCGCCAAAGCGTTTCTTTAAACACCTAAGAAAAGCCTAAGCTTTACTGTATAGTACAAGATACCTAAGTTTTTCTTCTTAGGTTTCTTGAGTACTCTAGAGGAGCTAAGCTATTTAAGGTGGTTTCCCACCTCTACGAGTTGGACAGGCCTTAGCGAAAGAGATGCGCCTCAATTAGTGTACAAGCTAGAAATGTACTTTAATTCATTACACCACACAATAGGCGGATAGTCAAATTTTTTAAAATTCTGATGTTGGATTCGATTATGTAATGACTTCTTTATGGAGTCTTTTTTTATGACCTTTTGGTATTTGGAAAGAGGTCATCGTA
>CALJVI010000039.1 GCA_937974575.1 uncultured Saprospiraceae bacterium
AGATTTTGCGTGTGAATAAAGTGGTTAGCAAAGTAGTCCTTCTTATCTGCTATGACGGCTTCTTCTAGAATAACTTTTTGGATGATCTTTCTGGATTTCAGCAAGGAAAGCATTTTTTCCAGATTATAGTCTCCTCCAGCACCTCCACCTAGCCCAAAAGAACCGAGCATACCGGACATCCCAGCAAGTCCACCACCTCCTTCATCTTCATTGACCATAAAGGTCAGTGAGGCAGTATATGCCTTTTCGAATGTAAAATGCTTGTATAAATTATAAGCCAAAAAAGGAATGCAAAACAATATGATTAACCACCAATTTCTCCATAGCTCTTTCCAAAACTCCTGCAGCTTCAATATCAATTCCTTCAATGATATTTCATCATCGTCATATTGATTTTCAATCTTTTCGTTGGAATGAGTGCTCATTTTTATATTTGTGTATCACAAATGTATAAATATTAGTTTACATATATAAGGAGACTATTATTTATAGTTAATTACAGGACTCAACCATTTTTCTGCTTTAGATTTATCCCAATATTTTCTTTCGGCATAGTCATCTACTTGGTCTTCACTAATGTTTCCAAGGCCAAAATATTTAGTATCTGGATGCGCAAAGTACCATCCACTAACGGAAGCTGCAGGATACATGGCAAAACTCTCCGTGAGCTTTATTCCTGTTTCCTGTTCTGCATTCAAAAGATCCCATAGTTTACCCTTTTCCGTGTGTTCTGGGCACGCAGGGTATCCTGGAGCAGGTCTAATACCCTGATACTTTTCAGCTATTAGATCATTATTATCAAGTGTTTCACTCTTTGTGTACCCCCAATATTCTTTTCTTGATTTAGCATGCATATATTCCGCTGCCGCTTCTGCAAATCTATCTGCCAAGGCTTTCAACATAATCGCAGAATAATCATCATTGTCTTTTTCAAATTGTTTGATCCATTTTTCGATTCCATGTCCTGCCGAAACAGCAAAGGCACCGATATAGTCTTGTCCGCCATCTTTAGGAGCTACAAAATCTGCTAAACTCATATTTGGCTTACCAGCTGCTTTTTTTCTTTGCTGCCTAAGGTGGCATAATTCTACTTGAACTTTACTCCGCGTTTCATCGGTATATATTTCCGTCTTATCACCTTTAATAGCATTGGCAGGATAAAAACCAATAACTGCATTAGCGCTAATCCATTTTTCAGCAACGATTTTTTCCAACATGATCTTTGCTTCCTCAAATAGCTTTGTAGCTTCAACGCCTACGATATCATCACTTAATATTGCAGGATACTTGCCAGCTAATTGCCAACTACTAAAGAATGGTGTCCAATCTAAATAGGGAACTAGTTCAGTTAGGGGGATTTCCTTAAAAGTCTTATTTCCTATGAAAGTAGGTTTTGGAAATTCATAAGCACTCCAATCAATTTTAAAGTGATTTGCTCTTGCCTCTGCAATAGGAATATACTGTTTACTTACATTTCTTTTGCTTCTTTGAACTCTTACCTTTTCATAGTCCGCAGTTATATCACTTAGAAATATCTTTTTCTGTTCTTCATCTTGACTCAAAAGTCTGGATACTACTCCTACACTTTTGCTTGCATCGATGACATGAATAGTTGGATTACTATATTGTGGTTCTACCTTAACTGCTGTATGGGTTTTGGAGGTAGTGGCACCCCCTATAATTAAGGGAATGTTCATTCCTAATCTTTCCATTTCTGAAGCTACATATACCATTTCATCAAGTGAAGGAGTAATCAATCCGCTCAGACCGATCACATCTACATTTTGTTTGATTGCTTCGTCAAGAATTCTCTTTGCAGGAACCATTACGCCGAGATCAATGATCTCATAGTTGTTGCATCCTAGGACTACGCCAACGATATTCTTACCAATATCATGGACATCTCCTTTTACTGTAGCCATTAGAATTTTCCCTTTCGCAATAGCTCCTTGTTTACTTGCTTCTATATAAGGAGTAAGGATGGCTACTGCTTGCTTCATCACTCGTGCACTCTTCACTACTTGAGGCAAGAACATTTTACCCGCTCCAAATAAATCCCCCACTATGTTCATCCCATCCATGAGTGGGCCTTCTATTACTTCTATTGGATTGGGATACTTCTGTCTAGCTTCCTCTATATCGACGTCAACATAGGCTGTGATCCCTTTTCTGAGTGCGTAAGAAATACGTTCTTCTACTGTGCTTTCTCTCCAGGCGAGATCCTGTTGGACTTGCTTACCTCCAACGCTTTTATAACTTTCTGCTAGATCGACCAATCGATCCGTGGAGTCTTCGCGTTTATTGAATAGAACATCCTCTACAGATTCGAGCAGATCTTTCGGAATTTCTTCATATACTTCTATCATTCCTGCGTTCACAATTCCCATATCCATACCTGCCTGTATAGCATGATATAAAAATGCAGAGTGCATAGCTTCTCTTACTTTATTATTTCCTCTAAATGAAAAGGAGATATTACTTACTCCCCCACTGATTTTTACGCCAGGACATTTGAGCTTTATTTCTCTGGTTGCATCTATAAAGTTTATTGCATATTCATTGTGCTCTTCAATCCCAGTAGCAACTGCAAATATATTTGGATCAAAAATGATATCGGTAGGATGAAATCCTACTTTATTGACAAGCACTTTATATGCTCGTTCACAAATTTCAACTTTACGCTCTTTTGTGTCTGCTTGACCTTCCTCGTCAAATGCCATCACCACTGCCGCCGCTCCGAATCGTCTCACAATAGTAGCTTGACGAATAAACTCCTCCTCCCCTTCTTTCAGCGAAATACTATTTACAATACACTTGCCTTGTACACACTTTAAGCCAGCTTCAATGATGTCAAACTTTGAAGAGTCAATCATGATAGGAAGCTTCGCAATATCTGGCTCAGACATTATAAGGTGTAGAAACTTTACCATCATAGCCTTACTGTCTAATAAGCCTTCATCCATATTGACATCAATAACTTGAGCACCTGCGTCTACTTGTTGTCTTGCTACGGAAAGCGCTTCTTCTAGTTTTTCCTCTTTTATGAGTCTAGCAAACTTTGCAGAACCCGTTACATTCGTACGTTCCCCTACGTTGATGAAGTTTGTTTCTGGTGTGACTACCAAAGCTTCTAATCCTGCAATTTGTGTAAAGTTTTTACGCGCTACCTTTTTTCTAGGTACTAAATCAACGACTGCCTCAGCCATTGCTCGGATATGATCAGGAGTAGTTCCGCAACAGCCTCCAACGATATTTACAAAACCACTTTTTGCAAAATCCGAAATGTGTTCTTTCATCTCAGCCGCCATCTGGTCATATTCTCCAAATTCATTAGGCAAACCAGCATTAGGATAAGCACTTACAAAATTAGGAGCGTTTTTAGAAAGTACTTCTATATAAGGTCTCATTTCTTCAGCTCCTAGAGCACAGTTCAAGCCAATGCTCAATAATGGAATATGACCTACAGAGATTAAAAATGCTTCGACTGTTTGGCCAGACAATGTTCTTCCACTTGCATCAGTAATAGTACCTGATATCATGATTGGCAGTCGGACACCTCTTTCCGTCATCAATTCATCTATAGCATATAAGGCGGCTTTTGCATTTAGCGTATCAAAAATCGTTTCTACTAAAAATATATCCACTCCCCCATCGAGCAAGCCTTTCGCCTGTTCGTAATAAGCATCTTTCAATTCATCAAATGTTACTGCTCTATACCCTGGATCATTGACGTCTGGAGACATGGATGCTGTTCTATTGGTTGGACCAAAGGCTCCAGCTACAAAGCGGGGCTTGTCAGGATTCTTGTCTGTATACTTTTGCGCAGCTTCTTTAGCGATTTTTGCAGATTCAAGATTTATAGCATAAGCTTGGTCTTGCAATTCATAATCTGTTTGGGCAATAGATGTGGCACTAAATGTATTGGTTTCTATAATATCCGCCCCTGCCTCTAGATACTCTTCATGTATTGCCTTTATGATCTGTGGCTGCGTAATAGAAAGTATATCATTATTACCTTGAATATCTAGATGGTGATCTTTAAACTGAATACCTCTAAATGCGGTCTCATCCAACTTATAGCGCTGCACCATAGTACCCATGGCGCCATCTAGTACCATAATCCTTTTTTCAAGTATAGCCTCTATATTTATCTTTATGTCAAGCATATTATTTTCTATTGTGTATAAGATCCCAAAAATACTCTAATTAAAAGAAAAAAAGCTACTCTCCTATCGGAAAGTAGCTTTTAACCACACTACTATTTTATTAATCAACTTTTAAATATTATTCTTTGTCTATGCGAGTTTTGCCATATCCCTTACTAGGATGCTCTTTCGAGTGAAGTAAATCAGATTTTCTTTCTTTAGCTCATTCAAAACAGAGGTAACTGTTTGTCTTGATGTACCAGTGAGATTAGCAATATCTTGTTGTGTAAGGGAATGCTTAAACATCATCTCAAATCCTACCTGTCTTCCTCTCTTTTCAAGGCTATCTTTAAGAAAATCTATAATTCTTGAACGAGCATCTTTGAAAATTAACGACTCTAATCTTGTTTCGGCTCTAGTCAATCTACATCCTATGTCTGTCATGAAGTTTTGACTGAGCAAGCTGTTGGACTTCATAAGCTCCATAAAGACATCTTTGCTTACAGAAAAATACTCAATTCCGTTGCTCATTGACTTAGCGAAATCAGCTCTTTTTGTTTGACCCATGATGCACATTTCTCCAAATATAGCCTGTGGATGTATGATGGACTTAATGATTTCCTTACCATCACTAGAGTGGGTACCTATTTTAATAGTTCCCTTCAATAGAATATTAAGGTGATTAGATGGCTCATCAGCTAGGTATACATAATTGTATCTACCTTTTACTTTTATTTCTGATCTCTCCGCTAAATAGGATTTTTCTGAATCACTAAGACAGTTGAAAAATGCTATCTGTTCTATCAAGTTTCTTTGTAAGCTCATAAGCCAAAAATTTTAGGTTAATTAGATCGTTCATAACTAAGACCCAATATTCTAAG
>CALJVI010000040.1 GCA_937974575.1 uncultured Saprospiraceae bacterium
ATTGACCTTGGATGCAGGGTTCTGTCATCACAAAACAATAGACAAAATAGTGAAAGAGAAGCATGCCGATTATGTAATAGGATTAAAAAATAACCAGAAGAATCTAAGTAAGTTAGGGAAGAAATTATTTGAACAAATTGAGGCAGAGCATGCAGAATATAGTCAAGTAGAAAAGGGTCACGGCAGAATAGAAAGTCGTACATGCCGTGTAATAGATATAGCAGGCCTGTCGGACTTGAAAACAGAGGAACGAGAAATACTCAATAAGTGGGAAGGCCTAAGATCGATAATAGAAATAGATTCGAAACGAGAGATATTGAGAACGGGTAAAGTGAGCGAACAGAAAAGATACTACATTTCAAGTTTAGATTTAACAGGTCAAAAAGCATCTGCCTTAATAAGAAGTCATTGGAAGATTGAGAATAATCTACACTGGGTATTGGACGTAGTAATGAGAGAAGATAGTAGTGCAAAGCAAAGTAAGAACGCTGCAATTAACTACTCTATATTCCTAAAAATGGCCTTAAATCACCTGAAAAAGGTAGAAGACAAAGGGGTAAGTATTAAACGTAAAGTGAAAAAGTGTAGTGGTAGTTTAGAGTATTTGGAAAAAACAATTTATTCCTGATGCGTCTGCCCTGGGTGGAGCCTCCAAAAGAAGCTAAGTTACGATCAAAAATAAAATAGCCTTTTCGCACCAATGTATTCTAAAAATGAATCTGTATCTTAGATAATCAAAGTTAAAGTTTATGGCATTATTCAAATTTTTACATGCACCAGATCCTAATCAATACGACTATAAACCAAGGTTTTGGGACCCTGAGAAAGAGCGCATCGAGCAGAGGCTCGCGGACTTGGAGTCACGTAAGCATCTGAAGTCTGCGGATGATGTCAAAGGCAATCTAGCAGGCAGTTTTAGAGCAGGAGGGCGACGAGGCTCTAAAATGGATTATCGCGCTGAGGGTAGATCTGCGAAAAAGAAATCAAACTATATGCTCTTTGCAATAATATTGGTGCTGGTATTGCTGTCTTATGTATTTCTTAATGTAAATTTGCAAAGCGTTATTGAATTCTTGAAGTAATAACTCAAGTTTTGACCAAATCTCCTCATTTTATTCATAATCACTAATATGCCGGATATTATCCAACTACTTCCTGACGCTATTGCTAATCAAATAGCTGCGGGAGAAGTCATCCAACGTCCTGCCTCGGCTGTGAAAGAATTGCTCGAGAATGCCATCGATGCAGGTGCTACTCAGATACAATTGGTACTCAAAGAAGCAGGTAAACTGCTTATACAGGTGATAGATAACGGGAAAGGGATGACGGATACGGATGCACGTATGAGTTTTGAGCGACATGCTACCTCTAAAATAAAGAATGTTAATGATCTCTTTGCGCTCACTACTATGGGGTTTAGAGGGGAGGCGCTAGCCAGTATAGCGGCTATAGCGCAAGTAGAGTTGAAGACACGTACAGCCGACCAAGAGTTGGGTACTAGGATTCTGATAGAAGGGTCGAGAGTAGTATCTCAAGAATCTTGTCAATGTCAAGTAGGTACAAATCTCAGTATTCGCAACTTGTTTTATAATGTGCCTGCCCGTAGAAATTTCTTGAAGTCTAACTCTGTTGAAAATAGACATGTTGTAGATGAATTTACCCGTGTAGCTCTAGCGAATCCTGAAGTCTTTTTTAGTCTACATCACAATACGAATGAACTTTTTCATCTGCCTTCTGGAAATTTGCGTCAACGTATAGTAGGTGTTCTAGGGAGTAGCGGCAATAAAAAGCTTGTGCCTATCAACGAAGAAACAGATGTGGTTACCATCAAGGGATATGTTTCTAAGCCAGAATTTGCAAAGCGAAGTCGAGGGGAACAGTTCTTTTTTGTGAATAATAGGTTTATTAAATCTTCGTATTTGCATCATGCATTAATGAGTGCTTATGAGGAATTGCTGCCGGAGAATACCTACCCGCTTTATGTTATCTTTATGGAGTTGGATCCCAAGATCATAGATGTCAATGTACACCCAACCAAGCAGGAGATCAAGTTTGAAGATGAAAAGATCATCTACAATTATCTCCGAGTAGCTGCAAAGCATGCACTGGGTCAATACAGCATAACACCGACCTTGGATTTTGAGCAAGATCGGCAAATAACTCAAGCATATACTCAAGGAGAGACGAATCAACGCGATGCATCAGCGAAAATGCACTGGGATCCAAGTAGTCAAAGTGCCAAGTCTTCCCAAATACAAAGATCAAATTCGACAGCTTCCAACCCGGCTGCATCAAATAGTTTGGATTCTCAGAATATTAAAAATTGGGAAAAGCTATATAAAGGTCTAGAAGAGATACCTACACCTATGGATGATGAAGAAGGGGATCAAATGACAACCATCGCTAGCCAGTGGAGCCAAGAAGAGGTAATACCAGACACAAAGGCACCCAGTGCAAGAGCGTATCAAATCCATAATTCTTATATCATCAGTCCAATAAAGACAGGCTATCTGCTGATAGATCAGCAATCGGCACATGAACGCATCCTGTATGAACAATTTGTTCAGCATCTGGGGGGGCAAGAGCAGCATACGCAAGCTTTGCTGTTTCCTATCAATATCCCGCTAAGTGTGCAGGATAGTCAGGTGCTCAAAGAGATTCTGCCAGAGATCAATAAGATGGGCTTTGATGTAAAAGAGTTTAGTACAAATACATATATACTCCAAGGTTTACCAGCCGAGTGTAGTGATAATGTCAATGCTGAACAGATTATCCAATCTCTTGTAGAGCAGCATAGAGAAAATCAATCTCTAGAGACAGACATAAAAGCGGCAGTAGCCGCTTCTCTTGCAAAAAGCGCTGCTACAAAGCGAGGAACAAGACTGGATGATCAAGAAGTGCAGACGCTCATAGATCAACTATTTGCTTGCGAAATGCCTTATGTCAACCCTTGGGGTAAGAAGTGCTTTATCACCTATGCACTCGAAGATTTAAAAAAGCAATTTGAAGTGTAAGATATTCAAGTACTTTTGTTCATTTTTGCGTTATAGTTAAGTACGATATCCAAACTGTATCTGATTATGGATGAAACGGGTATCCTAAAAGTATAAGCCAAGCATGTTTTCAAGAGCCTTGATGTTTCCTTTTTTGCTATTGCTCCTGTATGCCTTGTATCAGGTATATCTGATCAATGCCTTTGCGATGAATGAAGTGGGCATATGGGAAGTCGTTGCGATAGTATCTGGGATAGTAAGTATTACTTTGTATTTTATTGGGAGCGAATTGGATTGGTGGTGGTGGAGAAAAAATCCTCCCAAGTTGTCCAATGGTTTCAAATTGCTATTGATCAACCATGTTCCTTATTATCGGAATTTATCTGTCGAGAATCGTAAGGAATTTCAAAACCGTGTTTCCCTTTTCTTCAAAGCACATGAATTTATGCCCATGGGTGCCTTAGCAGATCAAGGTATGGAGGAGACTGGAGGATACTTTGATGGAGGCTCAAGTAAATCTGCCCAAGAAGAAGATAAACCTGTAGGAAGGATTCCCGCAGATATCATGCTTTTTGTTGCGAGCAGCTTAATTCAAATGACTTTTGGGATGGAAAAGTGGCTGCTCAAAAAAACTGATCAGGTAGTGATTTATCCGAGACCATTCCCTTCGCCTCAAATGCCTGATCTCTTTCATACCAATGAAACTTTTTTGGAGGATAAGGTGATCATGTTTTCGGCAGAGCAGTTGTTGCACTATTATAATCTAGGTAGCCGTGCGTATGCCATAGGATTGCATGAGTATGCCAATGCTTTTCAGCAAAACCATCCAGAGATTAAGTTTCCGGATCTGCCACCAGATTTTTGGGAGAAGGCAGAAGCGATTTCTGGTTTTAGTAAGACTTATCTACATGAGTATATGAATCTCCCTGCTATGGATCAGGTCTATGCAGAAGTAGGGGAGTTTGAAGAAGAGCAAAAAAATGAATATAGAAAAGTACAAAGGCTCAATCCGCAACATGTAGCCGTGACCCTGTTCTTTACACATAGTGCTGTATTCAAGCAACAGTTTCCGGATCTGTTTCAAGAATGTGTTTCAATATTCAATCAAGATCCAACTGCAGTAGGTAACCCTATTGTTAAAAGCTAAATTTCACCATCCTCAATTTATTTCGATACTGACTAGGGATAATGATTTCGTTGGCACTGGTCTGGAGTGCATCCCTAACACGTAGTTTTATATCTACGCCATAAGTATTGAAGATAGCCCGTCGTTTATATTCTCCATTTCCTTTGATGGTGAAGTCAGAGATAGTACTGTGATTTCGGATTTCATCATTGAAGAGGAGATGCAATCCACGCTTGGCGACAAAGAGAAAAAAGGAAGAGTAGATGGCACCATCATCAAAAGAGTATTGCTTTTTTTGAAAAATTTTAGTCCAGTGTTCCTTGCCATCAGGATGAATAGCAGATATAAATATTTGATCATAATAGAAGTCTGCTTTGACCTGATCCTCATTGTCAAAGGAGACAGGTATATTTATTCCACTCCTCAATTTGGATTCTATTTTTTCACCAATCAAAAGTATGCCGCCATCTTTGCGGAGCACAAGATCTTGAATTTCTGTAGCGTGTATACCCGCATTCAAACCTATATTTTTCTTTCTTAGATATTCTTTTATAAAATCTTCAGTGAATGGGATAAAAGATAGCGTATGATTTTGTGGGTTGTCTATTGGGATGCGTATGAAGAAGGTACCCTTAGCTTTGATAGTGTTTTTTTCTGAAAATAAACCTGCACCTAATAGCGTATTGTTGAGGACGTCATATTTGAAAATAGAAGTCGCTACCAATCTATTGTCCATTGGCAATTTGAGGAGATCAAGTTTGTTTGTTGCCCGATTGTAGGTTAATAGCTCAAAACGTGTTTTTTCTCTGCTCAGATTAGAGTTGTCTTTGAGGAGTGCTAAACAAAAAGAACCATCATTGCCAACTACAAATTGCTTAATCTGAAACATTTGTTTTATATCCAAATCATCAAATGTCTGAGACCAAAGCACTTCCAAATTTTTGATATCAACTAGGCAGGCTTCTATAGTACGATCGTATTTGATATTGTAGATAAGGACCATCGATTCATCTTCGGACTTCTCTATTTGAAAGTTCATTGCTTCAAACATATTGGAAGACTGGTTGATCGTCATGGAGTCTCTAAGTACGCCAAACTTGTCAAAATTTTCTATGCGTAGATATCGTCTGCCCTTCTTTTTTGCGGAGTAGATTACGCTAAATTGCTTGTCTCTCGCTTTGACAACATCAAGTATTTTAGGGTTTTTAAATTCAAACTCTATTGGCACTTCACCAGTGTTCATCATCTGGTCATTCATCACATGAATCTTGCGCTCTTTAGGGATGTCTCTAAATAGAACGAAGCTACCTTCCATATCATCTATAAGATAATAAGCTACATCATGTCTGATGGTATAGTCATCTGAGAAAGCTACATCTTGTCCATTAACAAAAAGGGGTAAAAGGAATAAAAATAGAATTAGATTTCTCATAAGCGCTCTTATTTTGCGATTTTTTTCACAGCATTGAGATCTATAGGCTCTTCCATGCATTGAAATGTTTCGGCTACCTTGATGAGCATTTTTTGAACATCAGCGGGTTCATCAGAATTTGTTACTACTGAATATAGGCTTAATATTTGACCGTTACAAAAAAAAGTGAGGTAATGCTCGGATTGTACAGTTCGTGCTTTTTGCTCAGCATCCTTGCTGGATGGAGAAGCAAACTGCCAGTAGTAATACGGAGTTCCGCTTTTACTCGTTTTAGACTCCTGATTTATTTCAATAATACTACTTGTGTTTTTTTCGATATACTTCTTTTCTTTTGCCAAAAAATCATCAAAGGCCACCTGCATATTATCGTGGTTTGTGCTGCTATTGGAGTAAGTAAATAATTGGAGCAGCATGCCATCCATGGAGTAAGTGATGTCCTTGGCACGATCTACAAAGTAGATCTCATCTTCCGCTTTCATCGTTATCATATAAGATGCCTGCTTCGTATTGAATACTTGAGCAAAGTGATTATTGCCTACTTTTATACTTCCACTATTATAATTGTATTCTTTTTCGAGTTTTCCATTTTCGCCATATATATTACGGCCAGTCAGTCTTCCATCTTTTGCCCAGTATAGTGCTTCGCCTACATGTAGACTATCTCTAAAGGTTTTTTTAGCTTTCTTTTGACCATTGCTATACCAAAGAGCGTAGTTGCCTTCGAGCTTTCCATTTTTGTATTGAGCTTCTATTTTTTTGGCGCCGTTTTCATGCCAAGCATACATCGGGCCTTCTTCTTTTCCGTTTGAGTAGTTGACGGTTTGATCTTTGATGCCAGTAGCAAACCACCAGTTGTGTTCACCTTGCTCTTTACCTTGTACAAATTCGCCAAGCGATTTTTTACCACCAGTCTGATGCCATTCTGTGCAAATTCCATGAGCCAATCCATTTTGATAAGTGACGAGCAATTTGTTGAATCCATCAGCATACCACTGCTGCTCCTTTCCCACCTGAACCCCAGCTTTAAATTCTGCATCATAGACTTTGCGACCATTTCGTTCCCACTCTTTTACCCTGCCATCAGGTTTTCCATTTTTGATTTGTACCTCCATCTGCTTATTCTCATTGGGGTAATCTAGAAAGGCCAATCCAGTATAAGGCTCGACCGTATTGGGTTGGTAAAACAAGCCTTTTATAACATCGAGTTCGTGATAGTTGATTTTCTTCTTGACCTGCGCACTTATGGACATTAAGCCAAAGCCGGCAAGGATAAGGGTCAATAATATTCTGATATGCATATTCAATATTTCTTTATACCATTTACTCGTGAACTACTATAGACACGATATTCACTCTGTAAAGGTAAACGTATTGCTACAGTATTTTAGCCTGACTGCAAAGGATTTTATTTTGAGATTTTTTGGGCGCTTTATCCGATGATCCGTTTGTATTCGATACCCTATAGTGGCATTCAGGATATGCCTGGCTAGTATTCGCTCGATCGCTCATCCGTCTCCAGTCATTCCTTCATAGCCACTCTATGGCACCTCATATCACTTCTCCTCGGAGCGC
>CALJVI010000041.1 GCA_937974575.1 uncultured Saprospiraceae bacterium
GTGCTTCGAAGCAGACGTCGAAATGAAGGTGATCAAAAATACGCTAGCTATTAAAGCTTTGCAAGATCAACCAGAAGAAAGAGGTTTCAATGCTTTAATCGATTCTTTAAAAGGACCAACGGCAATAATGTTTTCTCACACCGCAAACCTTCCAGGAAAAATCCTTAAGGAATACCGAGGTGACAAAGGTGAACGACCAATCTTAAAGGCAGCTTATATCGACTCTGATGTTTATATAGGTGATGACCAACTGAAAGCACTGGCTTCTCTAAAGTCGAAAGAAGACTTAATCGGAGAAATCATCGGCTTGCTACAGTCGCCAATCAAGAATGTTATTGGATCACTACAATCAGGTGGCAACACGTTATCTGGTTTATTGAAAGCATTAGAAGAAAGAGGCGAATAATATCCCACTTTCTTCGATGGTATTTACCATCACACAAATTTGGCTTCCAAGCTTTGTACGATATTAAATAAATTATTTTAGTAAAAATTAAAAATACTGTTCAAATGGCAGATTTAAAAGATTTCGCAGAACAACTAGTAAACCTTACTGTAAAAGAAGTAAGTGAGTTGGCTGACATATTAAAAGATGAGTACGGTATCGAACCTGCTGCGGCTGCTGTAGCAGTTGCTGCTGGACCAGCTGCTGGTGGCGGAGACGCTGCTGAGCAAACTGAATTCGATGTAGTATTGAACTCAGCTGGAGGTAGTAAACTCCAGGTTGTAAAAGAAGTTAAAAACTTACTTGGATTAGGTTTGAAAGAAGCTAAGGAATTAGTAGACAGCGCTCCTGGACCAATTAAGCAAGGTGCGTCTAAAGACGAAGCTGAGAAAATGAAGGCTGCTCTAGAAGCTGCTGGTGCTGAGGTTGAATTGAAGTAATTAATTACCACGACCTAATCGCTGGCTGCCTTATGAATTTTATTCATCGATACAGCAACCAGTTTTTTGATCAGGAATTTTTTATCAATTCATCAATCAGACCCAAAGCTTTTATGGCGAAGTACTTTAGTCTATACACAGAAAATAAATGATAACGAGGCTTAGGCAGTAATTTCACTGCCTAGGCCTGTTGTCGTCTTTTTTATTCTGGTTATGCCCTACTAAAGTATTATTTAAATGGTTTGTCTTTATTTCGCTCTCGGTACTTTATTATTAAGTACCAACTATAACTGAAAATTAGGGTGTTCACATATTTGGCATATAAGGGAAAGCCCTTAGCCCGGTATAAAACTAAACTATAATGGCATCAAAAGGCACTGTTGTTAATGCGGCTGCAAAGCGCATCAGATTTGGAAAGATTAAACTTTCTTCTCAATACCCTGACCTTCTTGAAATCCAACTAAAATCCTTCCAGGAATTTTTCCAATTGGAAACGACTCCTGAGAATCGTACCATGGAAGGACTTTATCGGGTATTTCAGGAAAACTTTCCGATTACCGACGCGAGAAACATTTTTGTTCTCGAATTTCTTGATTACTTCGTAGATCCTCCACGATACACCATCCCGGAATGTATGCAACGTGGACTTACCTACAGCGTGCCTCTAAAG
This sequence comes from uncultured Saprospiraceae bacterium, assembly GCA_937974575.1. Lineage (GTDB taxonomy): Bacteria > Bacteroidota > Bacteroidia > Chitinophagales > Saprospiraceae > JALZVN01. The sequence goes on from CALJVI010000041.1 coordinate 1,556, forward strand.
GCTAAGCTTAGGTTATCTTGTAATGACGAAGAACACGTCGATTTTGAAACGATCGTTCAGGATGTATTCCTTGGAAACATCCCTTATATGACTCCTAAAGGGACTTTCGTCATTAACGGAGCAGAACGTGTAATTGTTTCTCAGCTACACCGTTCGCCTGGTGTATTCTTCGGACAAAATTTCCACCCTAACGGAACCAAAATTTATTCCGCTAGAGTTATCCCTTTCAAAGGAGCTTGGATGGAATTTGCTACCGATATCAATACGGTGATGTATGCTTACATCGATCGTAAAAAGAAATTCCCTGTTACTACTTTACTTCGTGCAATCGGGTTCGATTCTGATAAAGCAATTCTTAACTTATTTGGCTTGGCAGAAGAAATTCCTGCTACCAAAAAAGATTTGAAAAAAGCGGTTGGTCGTAAACTTGCTGCTCGTGTATTGAAAAAATGGACGGAGGATTTCGTAGATGAAGATACGGGAGAGGTGGTTACTATCGAGCGTAACGAAATTATCCTCGAACGTGATGTCGAATTAGACGAAGCTAACATCGACCAAATCGTTGAAGCTAATGCTGAGAATGTAATCCTTCAGAGAGAAGATATCGATGAAGATTACTCGATCATCTATAATACTTTACAAAAAGACCCTTCATCTTCTGAGATGGAAGCGGTACAATATATATACAGACAACTTAGAGGGACTGATCCGCCAGATGATGAAACCGCTCGTGGTATCATTGACAAGTTGTTCTTCTCTGATAAGCGTTACAACTTAGGTGAAGTTGGTCGTTACAAGATCAATCGTAAACTTAAGCACGAAAACGAACCTACCGTTTTGGTACTAACCAAAGAGGACATCATCCTTATCGTAACATATCTCGTAAGTTTGATGAACCAAAAAGCGGAAATCGATGATATTGATCATTTGAGCAATCGTCGTGTAAGAACAGTAGGTGAGCAGTTGTACGCACAGTTTGGAGTTGGTTTGGCTCGTATGGCACGTACCATTCGTGAAAGAATGAACGTTCGTGACAATGAAGTCTTTACACCAATCGATTTGATCAACGCAAGAACACTTTCTTCTGTGATCAACTCTTTCTTTGGTACGTCGCAGCTGTCTCAATTCTTGGATCAAACGAATCCACTTTCTGAGATCACGCACAAGCGTCGTATTTCTGCACTAGGACCTGGAGGTCTATCTAGAGAGCGTGCAGGTTTTGAGGTTCGTGATGTTCACTATTCTCACTACGGTCGTCTTTGTACTATTGAAACTCCGGAGGGACCAAACATTGGTTTGATTTCCACCCTTTGCGTTCACGCAAAAGTAAATAAAATGGGTTTCCTCGAAACGCCATACCGTGCCGTTAAAAACGGAAGGGTGGACGTGAAGAATGAAGCACAATATCTTTCTGCAGAAGGAGAGGATTTTAAGAAAATTGCACAGGCGAACTCGTTGATCGATTCAAAAGGTGCTTTCGAATCCAATCGTATTAAATGTAGAGAGCATGGTGATTTCCCTGTATTGGCTCCTGACGAAGTTGAATACATGGATGTTGCTCCAAACCAGATTGTAGGTGTTTCCGCATCAATGATTCCATTCCTAGAGAATGATGATGCAAACCGTGCACTGATGGGATCAAACATGCAACGTCAGGCAGTACCTTTGATCAAGCCTGATTCCCCTATTGTAGGAACCGGTCTTGAAGATAAGGTTGCTATTGACTCTCGTATGTTGATCAACGCAGAAGCAGATGGTACCGTAGAATATGTAGATGCTAACGAAATCGTTATCCGTTATGATAGAACGGAGGAAGATATGTTAGTTTCTTTCGAAGATAACAAGAAGTCTTATATCCTAACTAAATTTACAAGAACCAACCAAGGTACTTGTATCAACCTAAAGCCGATTGTTCGTAAGGGCGATCGTGTAACTAAAGGTTCTATCCTTTGTGATGGTTATGCAACGGATAAAGGTGAATTAGCTTTGGGGCAAAACCTAAAGGTGGCATTTATGCCTTGGAAAGGTTACAACTTTGAGGATGCGATTGTATTGTCAGAACGTGTAGTACGTGAAGACGTCTTTACATCGCTTCACATTGAGCACTTCGAGATGGATGTGCGTGATACCAAACTAGGTGAAGAAGAATTGACAAACGATATTCCTAACGTTTCTGAAGATGCGACTAAGGATCTTGACGAAAATGGAATTATCCGAGTTGGTGCTTGGGTGAAAGAAGGTGATATCATCATTGGTAAGATTACACCGAAAGGGGAATCTGATCCAACTCCAGAAGAAAAACTATTACGTGCGATCTTTGGTGACAAAGCTGGTGATGTAAAAGATGCTTCTATGAAAGCGCCTCCTTCAACGAAAGGTATCATTATCAACAAGCAATTGTTTGCAAGAGCTAAGAAGGACAAAGTTCAGAAAGCTCAGGAAAAAGAATTGCTAACGAAGTTGGATGACCAGCACGCAATTGCACTGAATGAATTGAAGACTATTCTTATTGATAAGTTGTTGGCTTTGGTAAAAGGTAAAACAGCTCAAGGCGTTAAGAGTATCTATAACGAAGAGGTAGTTGCTAAAGGAACGAGGTTTGCTCCTGTTGTACTTAAGAAAGTTGACTTTACAACTGTTGATTACAGCGGTTGGACGGATGATAATCATACCAATAGCTTGATCGCTCGTTTATTGCACAACTATAGCATCAAAACGAACGAAGAGATTGGACGTTACAAGCGTGAGAAATTCAACATCAGTATTGGTGATGAGTTACCAGCAGGTGTATTGAAACTGGCTAAAGTTTACTTGGCGAAGAAGCGTAAACTGAAAGTGGGTGATAAGCTTGCAGGACGTCACGGTAATAAGGGAATTGTATCTCGTATCGTACGTGCAGAAGATATGCCTTTCCTTGATGACGGAACACCTGTAGATATCGTATTGAATCCACTTGGTGTACCATCTCGTATGAACCTTGGACAGATTTTCGAAACGGTTCTTGGTTGGGCTGGAGAGAAAATGGGAATGAAATTCTCAACTCCAATTTTCGACGGAGCTAAAGCGGAAGAAATCGAAGAATATATTCAAGAAGCAGGACTTCCAAGTTTGGGTCAAACCTACTTGTATGATGGCGGAACTGGAGATCGATTCCACCAGGAAGCAACGGTAGGAGTGATCTACATGCTGAAACTATCTCACATGGTTGATGATAAGTTACACGCAAGATCAATCGGACCTTATTCTCTGATTACTCAGCAGCCACTTGGTGGTAAAGCTCAGTTTGGTGGACAGCGTTTTGGTGAGATGGAAGTATGGGCACTTGAGGCATTCGGTGCTGCAAATATCTTACAGGAATTGCTGACAATTAAGTCGGATGATATTCTTGGTCGTGCAAAAGCTTACGAAGCAATTGTAAAAGGAGACAATCTACCTGAGCCAAATATACCTGAGTCATTCAATGTACTTGTACACGAATTACGTGGATTGGCACTTGACGTAAAATTTGAATAATAATAATGGTTTTATAAACCCCAGCTTGGTGGTATTTTTTGCTATCAAGTTGGGGTTGTTTTCACTCTAAAACATTGTTCTTTTAAAAGTTTTTGTAGTTCACTAAAATCAAAATATTGATTTTGTTTTTCAACTGAACCGCAGCATCGAATTTGCAAAAGAATATAAAACATGTTACAATATGGCATTTCAAAAAAACCATAAGGCACAACAAAAACCTTTCGATAGTATCACTATCAGTCTTTCTTCTCCAGATGATATTTTGGAGCGCTCCTTCGGGGAGGTATTGAAACCTGAGACGATTAACTATCGATCTTATAAACCAGAAAGAGACGGCTTGTTCTGCGAGCGTATCTTCGGTCCTGTTAAAGATTATGAATGTTACTGTGGAAAGTATAAGCGTATCCGTTATAAGGGTATCGTTTGTGATAGATGTGGGGTTGAAGTAACTGAAAAGAAAGTACGACGTGAGCGTATGGGACACATCAAATTGGTGGTTCCTGTAGTACACATCTGGTTCTTTAAATCACTTCCAAACAAGATTGGTTACCTACTAGGTTTGTCTTCTAAGAAATTAGAGGCTATCGTTTATTACGAACGCTACGTAGTTATCCAAACTGGTGTATTGGAAGGTACAGTTGACAAAATGGACTTGTTGACAGAAGAAGAATATCTCGAATATTTGGACACACTTCCTAAGGAAAACCAAATGTTGGAAGATGACGATCCAACCAAATTTATCGCAAAGATGGGAGCGGAAGCTGTTCGCGACATGTTGACGCGTTTGGAATTAGATCAGTTGTCTTATGATTTGAGACATCAAGCAGCAAATGAAACTTCTCAGCAACGTAAATCAGAAGCACTTAAGCGTTTGAGAGTTGTAGAAGCTTTCCGTGATGGACACAAGCGAATGGAAAACCGTCCGGAATGGGCAGTGATTCAATTCTTACCTGTTGTTCCACCAGAATTACGTCCTCTAGTACCTCTAGATGGTGGTCGTTTTGCATCTTCGGATTTGAATGACTTGTATCGTAGAGTTATTATTAGAAATAATCGATTGAAGCGATTGTTAGAAATCAAAGCTCCGGAAGTAATCCTTCGTAATGAGAAGCGAATGCTACAGGAAGCAGTTGATTCACTGTTTGATAATTCACGTAAATCAAATGCTGTAAAAGCAGAAGGTGGACGTGCGCTGAAATCATTAAGTGATATTCTAAAAGGTAAGCAAGGACGTTTCCGTCAGAACCTTTTGGGTAAACGTGTTGATTACTCGGGTCGTTCTGTAATTGTTGTAGGACCTACACTTAAATTACACGAGTGTGGTATTCCAAAACAAATGGCAGCAGAGTTGTTCAAGCCTTTCGTAATCAGAAAATTGATTGAGCGAGGTATTGTAAAAACAGTAAAATCAGCGAAAAAATTAGTAGATCGTAAAGATCCTGTGATTTGGGAAATTCTTGAAAATATTTTGAAAGGACACCCAATCATGCTGAACCGTGCACCTACGCTTCACCGTTTATCAATTCAAGCTTTTCAACCTACTTTGGTAGAAGGAAAAGCAATTCAGTTACACCCACTTGTATGTGGTGCCTTCAACGCGGATTTTGATGGTGACCAGATGGCTGTACACGTGCCATTGAGTCACGCAGCAATTTTGGAAGCACAGATATTGATGTTGGCTTGTCACAATATGTTGAACCCACAGGATGGTTCTCCAATTACATTGCCTTCTCAGGATATGGTATTGGGACTTTACTACCTAACAAAGCAACGCTTTGGTACGAAGGAAGTTCCTGTAGCAGGAGAAGGTAAAATTTTCTATTCTCCAGAAGAAGTACTGATTGCTTACAATGAAGGTATGGTGAATCTTCACGCTACCATTAAGGTAAGAATACAGACCTTGGATGAGACTGGAGAAAGAGTGACCAAGCGAATAGAATCTACTGTAGGTCGTGTGATCTTTAACGAAGCTGTTCCTGAATCAGTACCATATGTTAACACGGTATTGACTAAGAAGAACTTGAAGAAAGTAATCAGTGAAATTATCTTCTTGACTGACTTTAATGTAACGGCTAATTTCCTTGACAAGATTAAGGGAATGGGTTTCATGTGGTCATTTAAAGGTGGACTGTCGTTCAACCTTGGAGATTTGATCGATGCTACTATGAAGGAAGAAACTTTGATTACCGCACAAAAAGAGGTAGACGAAGTTTGGGACAATTATAATAGTGGATTGATTACGAACAACGAACGTTACAATCAGATCATTGATAAGTGGACGTTTGCGGATAATAGAATTACAGAAGGACTAATGAAAGAGTTGGCTGAGCACAAGCAAGGTTTTAACTCAGTATATATGATGCTTGACTCTGGAGCGCGTGGATCTAAACAACAGATCAAGCAGCTTTGTGGTCTTCGTGGATTGATGGCAAAACCTAGAAAGTCTGGTGATACAGGAGCGGCGATTATTGAAAATCCGATCCTTTCCAATTTCCTTCAAGGACTATCAGTACTGGAGTACTTTATCTCTACGCACGGTGCACGTAAAGGTCTTGCCGATACAGCATTGAAAACTGCCGATGCAGGATATCTTACTAGAAGATTAGTGGATGTTGCGCAGGATGTAGTAATTCATGAGACGGATTGCTTTACACTCAGAGGTAATGCAACGACATCTCTAAAAGAAAATGACAAAGAGATAGTTTCTTTGACAGACAGAATCGAAGGACGTTATTCATTGCATGATATCACGCATCCAGTTACGGATGAATTGATTGTATCTTCTGCAGAGTATATTACACTCAAAAAAGCGAAGTACATCGAAGAGGTTGGAATCGAAGAGGTAGTTATTAGATCAGTACTTACCTGTGAAACTAAAAGAGGCGTTTGTGCAAAGTGCTATGGTAAAAACCTAGCATCTGGAAGAATCACCGAGATAGGAGATGCAGTAGGAATTATTGCAGCACAGTCTATTGGTGAGCCAGGTACACAGTTGACACTGCGTACATTCCACGTGGGTGGTATCGCATCTGTGACGAAGCAAGATTCAGAATTATCTTCTAAATTCTCTGGTAGAGTTGAGTTTGATGGTATCACTACTATTAAGCATAAAGACGAGGAAGGAAATACAGTAGTTATCGTTCTTTCTAGATCAGGTGAATTGAGAATTGTAGATAAGGATACTGGAAAAGTATATTCTTCTAGCCATATTAAGTATGGTTCTATACTTCATGTAAAAGATGGAGCAACAGTAGAAAAAGGATCAGTTCTTACGAGCTGGGATCCATTCAACGCTGTAATCATCTCTGAGCACGAAGGTATAGTTCAGTTTGAAGATATGGAAGAAGGTATCACATTCAGAAAAGAATATGATGACCAGACTGGTTATTCGGAAATGGTAATTACCGAGACTAGAAAATCTCGTATGGTACCAAAGGTAAAAGTAGTTTCTGCTGATGGCGAAGTACTTAAATCTTATAATGTACCGGTAGGAGCATATATATCTGTAGAGGCAGGTGCACAAATCAAAAAAGGTGCACGTATTGCGAAAATTCCTCGTAAGGTAGGTTCTATTGGTGATATTACCGGTGGTCTTCCTAGAGTTACCGAGTTGTTTGAAGCAAGAAATCCTTCCAACCCTGCAGTTGTTGCGGAGATAGATGGAGAAGTTTCATTCGGTAAAATTAAGAGAGGAAACCAAGAGGTAATCGTTGATGCAAAAGATGGGCAACAGCGTAGATATTTAATATCTACTTCCAAGCACATCCTTGTACAAGATGGTGACTTTATCAAAGCAGGTACGACTTTATCAGATGGATCTATCGCACCTCGAGATATCTTAAATATTAAAGGACCTTTTGCAGTTGCATACTACTTAGTAAACGGAGTACAAGAAGTATATCGTTCACAAGGTATTGGTATCAACGATAAGCATATGGAAGTGATCGTTCGCCAGATGATGAGAAGAGTGCAGATCGTCGATCCGGGTGATACTACATTCTTAGAAGGTGAAGCAGTAGAAAAGTATGATTTCTTCGAGCAGAACGATTGGATTTTTGATAAGAAGTTTGTTACAGAAGGAGGAGAATCTTCTAAGTTGGCTCCAGGACAGATCGTATCTATCCGTCAGCTGAGAGAAGAAAATTCTTACCTGAAGCGTAATGATAAGAAGTTGGTTCAGTTTAGAGATGCAGTTCCAGCTACTTCTACACCTATCCTACAGGGTATTACGAAGTCTTCATTGGGGACATCAAGTTGGATATCAGCAGCCTCTTTCCAAGAGACAACCAAAGTATTGAGTACGGCAGCAATTGGTGCTAAGCAAGATTACTTACTGGGTCTTAAGGAGAACGTTATTGTAGGTAAGCAGATACCAGCAGGTACAGGTATGAGAAAGTATAATGACATGTTTGTTACTACTCGTGAAGTATACGAAAGAGAGCAAGCGAGATTGGCTGCCTTCAAAGAGGAAGCTGAAGAAACTCCTGATGAGCCAGCTGGCGAAGAAGTTGTCGTTAACACTGAAGAGTAAATAATAAAATTTAGAATTTGTAAAAAGGAAATTCCATTCATTTGGAGTTTCCTTTTTTGTTGGGGCCAACACTTGGCTTTTTACATTTTGGTATTTTCATAATTTTGTGGAAGCCAAGTGTCGCTACGTTCCATGGCTCGCTACTCGCTCGGCCCTCTCCTAGGCCACCAACCCAGCACACGGTCTGTCTCCTACCGTCGACCCCATTGCACATCGCTTGTCCGCTTCCGCACCATCCCAAAAGAGAATTGTGATCTTGAGGCTGATCTATCTGAACGATCACAGGTATAAATATATCTTTAGAATATGTAAAATGTTGAGACCCATAGCCCTTTTAGGAGTCTAAATAATTGAGATACCCCATTTGAAGGCCTGAATCGGTTAATTTTGATGGTAACACATGGTGAATTTTCACTATTTTTGTTAACTTGAACGAGCTTCACACTTAATACTAAGACTCTTTTGATATGACTTTAAGACAGATTCTTATACTTATCATTTCGGCATTATTGTTATTCTTCGGATATCGATATTACAAAAATGATTTTTGCCCAGGTTGCTGCACAAATTCATCACAAAATATTGATGGCTTGGGTGCTGCTGCATTAGGATCCGCTGGTCCACTAGTATTCAATTGGAATAGTAGTGAGCCTATCACTAGGGAAAGTTATGCAACCTTAAAATCAGAGATCTTTTCAGAAAAAAAGGAAGGAGACGTTTTAGAAATTACAGGCCATTATTTTGCTGATGAAGTCAACGATACGGACTACGATGATCTCGGCTATGCTAGAGCGGCAGCTATTGGTGAGTTGCTTAAAAAAGATGATCCAGAGCTGCAAACTAAAACCAAATCAGAACAAGTGGGAATGATTGCGGGTGCCAAATCAAATGAATTCAAAAGTATGTCCTATCGATGGATTTCTGGCGAAGTAGCTAAGGAAGAAACGGTAGAAGTATTTGATACTGGTGATGCAAGAATATTATTTCCTTTCAACTCTTCTAATAAAATAGATAGCCCAGAGGTAGAAGCATACCTCAATTCATTAGCAGAGCGACTAAAAGAAAATTCAGAAGAAAAAGTATATATCGTAGGGCACACTGATTCACTCGGAGAGCCAGGTGCGAATAGAAGACTGTCAGAACGACGAGCAAAAAAAATACGAGATATCTTAAAAGGGAAAGGCGTCAGTCATAGACAAATAGTCCCTTCTGGTAGAGGTGAAGCTGATCCAGTCGCTCCTAATAGAGGAGAAGAAAGTAGACAGCTCAATCGAAGAGTAGAAATCACAATCAAGTAAAAAATACAATTTTAGTAAAGTTAAAAACGAAAGATCATGCATTTTCTTAATTCTGTTATGTTGATTAGTTGTGAAATGTGGCCGCTTTTGTTCCTGCTATTAGGGACATTGATGTGGCTACTGGGTTGGTTATTTGGTAGGTCGAGGGTTGGCAAGCTTCGTGAGGAGCTAGATGCTGCGCAGAAAAGGAATAAACAATTGGTTTCTGATAACAACCAATTTGAATCCGATCTTAAAATAGTTAAAAGTGACTATGACAGAACTAATAAAAGTTTGATTACTGCTAAAAATGATCTTGATCAAAGTAATAACAAACTCAACAGCGCTCTATCAAAAAGTAGAATGATAGAAACAGAAAAGAAAAATCTGATCTCGGATAAAAATAGATTGATTTCAGAGAAAAGTGCACTTGAATCTGAAAGAAATAAGTTGAAAGAGAACTCTTTGGACGCAGCAGACGCAAATATCTCGAATAAAGCCATCGCTGACTTAAAAGTGAAATTGACAGAGACCGAAAGAGCCCTAGCTGCATGCGAAGCCTCTAAGATAAAGGAAGATAGAGTGTCATTCGTAGCGCCTCCACCTCCAATAATACCACCAGCAGAGACGGGTGAAGATCTTAATATAACTCCACCATCAAATGTAGATGATGGAATTAAGATTTCTCCACTTACTGGCAATGATGCAGACATCAACAGATTTGTTTCTGGGGATATGGGTACAGCAAGTCCTACTTCATCACCGATTTCAGAGGCTCCAAAGAAAAGTGGACAGTCTGGTTTGGGCAGTCATTTTAAAAACGATAACCTACAAATTATTGAAGGTGTAGGACCAAAGATTGAAAGCATCCTCAAAGATGGTGGATATCGTACCTGGGAAGATTTGGCGAATGCTACGGATACTGATTTGCAAAAAGTATTGGATAATGCAGGTCCTAGATATCGTATGCATAATCCGAAAGCATGGTCAGATCAGGCGCGTTTTGCTTCAAGAGGACAATGGGAAGAATTGATACAATATCAAAAAGATATAGACGGTAATGCAAGTGAAGCCAACTCTAAAGCGGAGAAACTTTATTTTAAAGCACTCGGATTTGCAGCAGCTAAGCCTACGGATCTTAAAGTTGTGGAAGGAATCGGTCCTAAAATAGAGAGCTTATTGAAAAACGCAGGTATTCAAAATTGGTCGGCATTGGCGGAGTCTGAAGTAGGGCGTTTGCAAGATATATTAACTTCTGCTGGCGATAGATATAGATTGGCAGATCCAACGACTTGGCCAAAACAAGCGGAACTAGCAGTTGGTCAAAAATGGACAGAGCTAAAAGAATATCAGGATTTCTTGTCAGGAGGAAAAGCTTAGAGAAAAGTTATCGATAGATAATAATAGAAGATCTAGTCCTAGATTGGGATTTCGATTTTTTAAGCTCTATGTATTTTTGCATGCGTTCTTGAAATCGGCGTAGCGAAAGCTAAAGCCCTGCAAACGGAGTGCGCAAGAGACAAAGGGGTGAAGTGGTATCTCGACTTTTTCAGTCGAGGTAGGAACGGAACACCTGACCACATATGCAGATGGATTTTTTTATCCATCTGCATATAGTGGGTGGCCCCTGAAAACTATTTTTTGAGATAGAGGGCGGCGTGCTTTGCGATATACTTTCCGATAATATCAAACTCGAGGTTAACGAAGTGATCAGGCTGAATGGATTTGAAGGTAGTGTGCTCATAGGTATATGGAATGATGGCTACACTAAATTTATCTTCGATAGGATTGACCACAGTAAGACTAACTCCATTGATACAGACGCTTCCCTTGTCAACAAGCAATGCGTTTTGATCTGCTTGATACGAAAAGGTATAAGTCCAGCTACCATTCTCTTCATTGACTGATATGCACTTTGCGACTGTGTCCACATGACCTTGTACCAGATGACCATCCAATCTGGCGTTGGCAGACATCGCACGTTCCAAATTGACATAAGAACCAATTTTTAAGTCACCGATATTTGATCTTTGCAAGGTCTCTTTTATTGCAGTTACGGTATGGCTGTGCTCGTCCTGTCTAGTGACAGTGAGGCATACGCCGTTGTGTGCTAAAGATTGATCTATTTTGAGTTGATCCGAAATGTTTGACTTAATGGTTAAGTCGATGTTGGTCCCCTCTTGGTGGATCTGTGTGACTTCACCCAGATCTTCTATAATTCCTGTAAACATTTAATTTCCTTTCCTAAGTTCAATAAATCCTTTGAGTATTTCTGGGCTTTTGACAATCCCAGTTACCCGTTTTTCAAATACTTGACAAACATAATAATAAACTCCGTCTGATAGTACTTCGTTGTTTTCGTTTGTGCCATCCCAATTGATATCAGGATTCTCATTTTGGTGAACTAGATTTCCCCATTGGTTATAAATTTTGATATCGATACGTTCGATAAAGCGATATGGAAAAGGAATGAAAAAGTCATTTGCGTTATCTCCGTTGGGTGTAAAAGCATTTGGCAATTCATAAAGTGGGCAGTTATCTACACATACGACATTACTTTCGATACTTTCATTGCCTACAGTATCAATAGCTGTGATAGAGTAGCACCCAGCGATACCTTGTTCTGGCATGTCAATATATGTAATGTTTTCAGCGCCGATAATTTCTGCGATGAATGTTCTTTCTGCACCTTCCGTAGGAGCATAAAAAATATGATACTTAAAGACATCCTCCGTTTCGTCGCAGGTCTCATTTGGATTGGTCCAGGTGAGTGTATTTTCCAACTCTTCTTCTGCTGTGATATCGGTAGCTTCGTTGCATATATTATTGACGACTAATGTAGGGACACAAGGAGGAATATTGTCTACAGGAATGCCACATGCTTCCTGCGATCTATTGATCAATGGTGATACTATACCCTCGACACCGTAGGTGCCGATGCACTCAATATAGTAACAGTATTCATCTCCATTGATAAGATTGTCCTCATCTGTGTAAGTACGCTCGGTGGTATCACCAATGAGACTGAATATAGTCTCCGAGGGTCTTTTGCGGTAGATGTTATAAGTGAAATTATCCCAGCCTACTTCATGTTCCCATGTAAGTATATTGATTCGATCTGAAGGCCTTATACTAAGGAATGTTGATGATGCGGTATTGGTAAGCCCTTCTGCCTCCGTGCTGGAACCAGTAGTAAAGGCAATCGCATAAGTGTATGATGTATCCAGTGTGTTCAAGTTGGTATCTATAAACAAAGTGTCATTAGCTCCTGCATAAGTAGGGCTAGAAACCAGGGATCCTGCCACTGGCATCAGATTGGTATTGTCAAAACCTATACTGCGCCAAACTTCGTAGGTGTAAGGCCCTGGATGCGCAATAGTATCTAGATCAGGTACAACAGGTTTGGACCATTGCACAATAATCTCTCCTGCTGCAGTACTGGTTTGGTCAACGTCAACATGTGTAATCAAAGGAATGTCACGACTCAATTGCAAGCAGACTTCATTAGAAGGCAGACTCTCGACTGGGTTATATGGGAATCCAGCATTAGTAAATTTAGTGAACTCAGCTAGTATTCTATAGCAATACGTACGCCCTCTTTCTACTTCTGTATCAATGAAAGTATATCTACCATTAACAATATCAGAAGTTGACTCTGTAATTTTTTGATACCCTTTGCCATCTAGACCTGGTATACAATTGTCAATAGTGAATTGGTTGTTGCCTTCTCTTCGCCAAACTGTAAAGGTCCGGAAATAGTTGTCGGCAGCATCTTCACATAAGTATGGAGATTCCCAGGTGACTTCTATTAAGTCCTCGATGGCTTCGGCTGTGGCATCTAAAGGTGGAGGACCAACGACTTTAATTCTTACTGTCTTTAGTGTAGCCAATCCAGAGTTTGATTCTGAGAAGAAATCATCTACTGCCTTGAATACAATAGTATAATATTGTGATGCAATATGTTCGCAGGTAGTTTGCCAAATAAATTTGGCGTTAAGAGGCTGATTTTGATAGCCAGCTGGAGCATCAAAAGTAGCAGGACTGATGGGTACTTCAAACGGACCACCTAAGGCTGTAAGCACTACCATTTGCAGTGGCATATCTGGATCTGTAGCCACGACATCAAATTCTATAAGATCCCCTGCTATGACACATATCTCTTCTACTGTTTCTATGACTGGAGGCATATTTTCACATTCAAGTACTAGGATTTGCAGATCTCTAATCATAGTATCTTGGGGCTCACCATCCCTAAATTCGATAATATAAATGGCGATATTATATTCTCCTTGCCTCTGGGGAGATTCCCAAACAATGTCTCCCGTAACCTCATCTAGAGTAAATGTATTGTTTGATCCAGGATTGATAGAATTAGGAAAAGAGTACAGGGGAACGTCTACATCAGCATCTCGCTGAGGGCTAATCAACCGATAGACCAAACTATCCCCATCGACATCATATGCATTAGGATTATGAATGAATTTTTGTCCCACACAACCTATATCAATAGGAGGTTGGAGAAGGATGGGGGAGTTGTTGATCCCAGTAAATTGCCCTGGGGTAAAAGTAACAGTAGTACTAATATAGAATTCGATCTGATCTGAACTCGGTGGATTTACATTTAGAATGCCTTCGTTTCTATTTTTATCTAGCATGCCCATTTTGTAATGACCTGGGCCAGGATACAAATGAGTTGCGATGTAAAAATTCTTTTTTATATCGTTGGCGAGTTCTTCACCTTGAGGAGGTGAGCCAATTCCATTATTTCGTAATACCCACTCGCAGGTACCATCACCCCAGCAGATTTCTAAGCTGTCTCTATCAGCAGGATCAGCACTAGCTTTCGTATAGGTGTTGATGGTAGCAGTAATTTTGAATTTTACATTTGGATCTTGCGTATAGACAATTTCTCCAGCTCTGTTATGCGTGGCAAGGACGGCTTGGCTAAAAGATATCAGTAATATCAAAAAGGTACATATTCGAAGGAGAAGCCTGTTATAGTTTTTCATTGACTGATATGGATTTCAGTGTTAGTTTCTATATAAAAAACGGAAAATATCGGGTCTTAGTTTATACGATCTAAATCTATTATTGATCTAATTGTGAGCATTTAAAGGTGAAGTACTCAAATTTAATAGATATTTTGCCATATAGGCTGGAATAAGATAGTGATTAATACCCTTGTATCCCCATTAAATATAATAAAGTCTTATTTTTGATCAAATAATATCAATTTTTTAATGGCAAATAATTTTTTACGAATTGGACTTGGAATACTGATTTTATGCAGTGCATTATCATGCATCCTTCCTACGGATATTAGTTTGCTCAGGATTGGTGCTAATTACACCGTCCATCTGATGTTTGCCAATTTGGGTTTGGGTCTATTGTTTTTAGCTTTAAACGAGAAGCGGCTTTTGTTTACTAGTTTTTTTGCTTGTGCAGCTTTGTGTCTGTATTTGAAAAGCTCCTCTAACAATGTATTGAAGTTGCCCACAAAGACGGTAGCAGAGGTGTTGAATATAGCTCAGCTAAATATAGCTTCTACACACGAGCATATCTATGAAACTATAGAGTCTATAAAAACAGCGAACGTCGACATATTATCAGTACAAGAGATAGCACCGGATATGGCTATGCTTCTAAAGACCGAATTGAACGAGCTGTATCCTCATAAGATTATAGTTCATAGGAATGAAGATTTTCTCGGTGTAGGTATTTTTTCGAAGCAAGCATTCATAGATGTAGATACATTTTATGTTGGAGACATTCCAAATCTATCTATCGATATGAAATGTGCGGATGAAAAAATCACTATTGTTTCTTCCTATGTGTACCCAGAATTGAGTACAGCAGACGCTCCAAAAATATTGTCACACTTCAAGGAAATAGAAACTTACATCCAAGAAAAATCTTGCCCAGTGATTACTGTTGGAGATTATAATCAATTGCAGTTTTCTAATTATCTCAAGGAGTTCAAAAAAGTGGGGCTACTAAATGATAGTAGACGTTTTCAGTTTTTTGATAACCCGACGGATCATATTTTCTTTTCATCTCATTTTGATTGTGTTGAATTTCAGACGATCAGTAATAGATATACCAATCATCTTGGAATAAGGGGCTCTTATCAGCTGAATAATGCTACTGCAAATGTTCAAGAATAGGCTACTCAGCTTCAAGTATGCTTTTGAAGGCATAGCCGATTTATTCGCCAATACGCCGAATGCAAGAATTCATTTAGCCGTGAGTATATTTATTTTTTTAGCCGGTTTTTATTTTGGTATTTCAAAAGAAGAGTGGATTGCCGTAGTTTTTTGTGTAGGTCTAGTTCTTACTGCAGAGTCACTTAATACATCTATTGAATATTTAACAGATTTAGTTACAAAGGATTACCATGATCTAGCTAAAAAGACCAAAGATGTTGCTGCCGGAGCAGTTCTGATAAGCGCTATAACTGCCAGTGCCATAGGGGCTTATATTTTCATTCCTTATGTCGTTGCACAATTATTTGGATAGATATTTGTTTTTTATACATAAGTGTTACACAAGAGGTAGCCTTGAAAATAATAATATCCATTCCGTTATGAGAACTAAAATTAACTTCATTGCGCTTGTTGTATGTTGCTTAATCACTGCATCTGTAGCTGCACAATACCAAAGCGGTCTTCGTTTGGAAAACTATTCTGGTGTAAGTTCCATTTTTATAAATCCCGCTTCTTCAAACTCTTTTCCACTTCGTTGGGATCTCAACTTAGCATCTGCTGATATCTATGCAGATAATAGTATAGCCTATATTTCCAATACCAGTCTTGGAGATTTGATCAAGAATGGAGATCAAATAAAAGCAGGTTGGGAGATGGAAGGTCAGAGTAATGGAACCATGGTGGCTGATTTTTATAGAGACACTACTAGGAATAATTACATGCAATTTAATACTACCATCAATGGTCCTGCCTTTTTGTTTAATACAAATGGAGGCCAATCTCTGGGAGTTTTTTATAATTTCAGAACTATGGGTGGATCACCCAATTTACCGGGGAGTCTCAATTATTATAATTATATCTCTAAGTCTATTAACGAGTGGATTGATTTTCCTTCATTAGATTTTTCGTTTATGGCTTGGGATGAAATAGGCGTTCATTTTTCTCAAAGAATTGGTACTGCAGTAGGCTATGCATCTTTTGGCGTAAACCTCAAGATGTTGAGGGGGTATGAAGCTGCATTTTTGAGTCTAAATAATGATACGGAATTACAATTTATCAGCTCTAATCAAGTAGTCTTATCTGGATTGGATTTTGAATATGGCTATACCACCTCTAACCTTGATATAGCGGAAAATCAAACTTATAACCGAAATATCGCAGGTAAGGGATTCGGTATAGATTTAGGTTTTAATTATGTTGTTGAGGACGATTCGGATACTTATAAATTCCGATTAGGAGCTTCATTGAATGATATTGGAGCTATCAAATTTAGAGAGAATTCAGAGGTACATGGATTGTCAGGGGATCAGTCAGTTACATTTGATGAGTCGACATACCAATCGTTTACTACCATAGATGAAGTAAAAGAGCAAGCAAGTATAGATCTGTATGGGTCAATTGGACTTTCTCAGTTGGACAAAGATCTTTCAATGGTTTTGCCTACTGCTTTTAGTGTGCAAGCAGACTACAAGGTGATTGAGAATGTTTTTGTGTCAGGTTTATTTGTTAATCGAATTTCTTTTAATGCAAATTCTGTAAAAGCAACCAACTTGATTTCTATTGCACCAAGGTTTGAGCATAGATGGGGAATGGTTTCTTTCCCTATCAATATCACAGAATATCGTAGAGTAAAAATGGGTGCAGCTATTCGATTGGCCTACTTTGTAATAGGTACAGATGATCTTACCTCTATCATGGGGACCAATGAGTTTAGAAGCACCAACGTATACTTTGGTATCAAGGCCAATCCTTTCAAGGTTGGCTCTTCATCAAAAGGCGGATCCAAAAGAGGGGGTGGATCTGGCAGAAAAGGTAAAGTAAAGTGCTACAAATTTTAAGTAGCACTACCCATGTTTAGGGCGTTCTTACTTTAGTGGTTTGATTTATCCAGCACTTTACGGTAAAGCTGTCTCCTACATTAATGGAGCGCTGAAATATATCCTCTTTACTAGGCATATATTGGTGATACTTGCCAATTAATGTCTTTGCTTCGGATGCACTTTCAGGATCTCTCTTTGCTTTATTCCATTCATCAATAGCTACCCAGGTCACTACCTGCGAATCAAATCCTCTCCCTGGGCCACACAAAGGGCCACTAGAGGCATATAGCTTACCAATAAGGACATGCGCCTTTCCCCAGCCTGGTTTCTTTTCCAAAGCTTTGCGCGCGTACTTACGTGCTGAAGAAAATTTCTTCAAGTGAGCATAGTATATTTTAGCGATAGTGAGATAATACTCTGCTGACTTTTGAGCGTCTGCATTTCCATTCGCTCTTTCTTCATAACAGCTTATGGCTTGCGAATAGCTTCCTTCTCTTAGCATTTGATTGCAAGATGGCCCAGCTGTGTTGGTGCTTGTCACTACTTCTGGAGGGAAGCATCTGTCGATTTCTGGTTTCAATTTCAGTAGGAGTGGGTCATTTGCAGAACATTTTCCCCACTTCAGTCTTCCGTAAACAAGACCAATGGTTTCACAATCGCTTGGATTAGCTTCATATACTTCTGTATATTTTTCTTGATAATAGGAGCAAGGATAAAAGTTTTCTAGTCCTTCTAGCTCTTCTAACCTAGCAGGGGAGTATCCATTGACCAAGTCCCATCGATCGCACTCTTTAGTATTTTTGCAATTTTTAGTTCCATATGTTACTATCTTCGAGACCTTTTGAGCATAAGTTCTCCCTTCTTCCATACTGATACTATTACTAGTGATTTGCTCCAGCAATAATGCAGTAAAAGGGTTGATTATAAAGTCTGCTGTTTTTTCTCCATCAGCATCGATTACTTCCTTAAATAATTCATACTTTTCTTTCTCTGTAGCACGATCTGAATAAGTATAATAAAGCTTGAAAGCTTTAAGTCCTTTATATAGACTGCTTTTTTTAGGGTAGCATATTGCTGCTTCATCGTATAGTTCAAAAATTCTATCCTTCAGACTATTGATCTTTGCTGGATCAGATGCTGACTTAAGTAAGTGCTCTTGAATTTTGACACCATCTAAAAAATGATAATCCCGAAAACCATCTGCCGCTGGTGCTTGTGAATATGCTCTTTCCCAATATGGGATAGCATCATCGATTTTATTTTGTTTCATGAAGTCCCTATAGAGAACATGTGCTGTTTTTACACCTTCTGGATTCTGCGCATCTGTCCATTTGGTACACTCGCTAGCTCCTTCTTTTTCTGGGACTACGATCTTCTCTTTTTTAGTTTCTTGTTTTACTACTGGTGCAGTAGTCTTTGGGGTACAAGTAAATAGAAAACAAACAGAAGCAAAGGCAAAAAGCCAAAGTGAAATAGAATTCTTCATCAGTTGAAATTTTAATCTACAATGAATGATGTATATACAAGATGCTTATTGATGGTGTTTTTGGCGGATTTTCTTATATAGAGGACAAGTTTAATGAATTTTAGGGAGATTTTAAGGTTCAAACGCATCTAGATCTTGAAGTCAAATTTTGATAAGTGCGACATGCCGTAGGCATCAATGCGAATCCGATGCGCTCATCGGGCAAGGGTAGAGGTTGGAAGAGGCATCCTCTAGGCGCATTCCATGTGTCTAAAGGATGGAACGGATGATAGCTGACAGTTCCATTAGAATGCTGGCACCTCCAAACATTTAGACATAGAAATAAAAAAAGCTGCTTCACAAAATAAATTGCAAAGCAGCTTCTAGACGATGTTGTCTAAGTTTAAAATTTCAACTTCACTGAAGTACCAATGCAAGGAAGACTAACAGAAGAACCTTCTTTTAGACCTGCCATAAAAGCTTGTTCTTTATCTTCAGGGCTTAATCTATATCTACTAGAGCTATAACGGCTTATCTTTTCATCCGCTTTCGCTGCAACTTCAGCATCTATTGATTTCGCTTTTCTATATTTACCTATAGCAGCTACGTATACACATTTTTGCTTGATTACATCTCCACATTTAGAGCTGTTTCCTACATATAAGTCTCCCATAAGCATGTGAGGATTACCCCAGTCTGGTCTTAATTCTGCAGCTTTTTTTGCTGCAGCCATACCTTTAGAAAATTGCTTTTGCTTATTGTGTATTTGACCTATTTGATAATAGTACAAAGCCTTCTTAACAGGGTCTGAATCATTTGCAATTGCTTCGTCGTACTTTGCAATTGCACCCGCATAGTCCCCAGCATCTTTCAATTTTCTAGCCATTATGTTAGGGTTGTTTGCTTCATATTCAGCTTTTCTTTTAGCGTTTTCAGCACCTGCATATTTAGCATACTTCGTTTCTAATTCTGCAACTAAAGCGGTATTGGAATCACAGCCTTGACGCTTCAGAGTTTGGATCAATTCCTTTATCAAAGTAGGGTTTTCAGCATCTTGTCTATACTCAGGCTCCAGCTTGTTAACGAAATATGCACAGTCAAATATCTGATTCTCAAAAGGAGCAAAACTACCAAGCGCACTTTCTTTAGCTTGCTTATAGTAGGCACCATACTTCTCATTATTTTCGATATTGTGATCTGAAACTTCTATGATCTTGTCGTAGATAGCTCTAGTCTGAGTATTGTCCATCTTATCATTTGAAAACTGATAAGTAGCAACATCAGCATAAGGAGCAAGTACAATATATTCCGTTTTAAGACCTCCTTTTTCTATGGCTTTTTCTAGCGCTGGAAAAGTTTGGCTATATGGTGTACGCAACTCATAATACATGTCATATGCTTTACGACCTAATAGGTAAGCGACTCTTTCCTCCGCCGAAATTTTCATTTTAATAGCACCACTTTCAAAGCAACTAATTGCTTCGTCGTAGAGCTTTATAATCATAGCAACATATTCTTCTTTTTCTGCATCTGAGGCTGCATTCTTTAGTTTGTGCTTATAGATTTTGAT
>CALJVI010000042.1 GCA_937974575.1 uncultured Saprospiraceae bacterium
TAATTATAAATAAAAAAGCAAGTTACCCCTAGTAATGACAGTATATTTCTTCGTTCTTAAAAGAGCTGCCCGCATACCATTATACATTGACCAAACCCAAAATAATACCTAATCATCGAACGCTATAAAGACAGAACCTATTGTTCAAAAAAGATATCCACAAACTAACAAAAGAACATTTAAAAATCTAAGAGGAGCATTTACGAATCTAAAACTTTAGCCCATCCCCAATAAATTCACACTTATTGGGTATTCGACGCTCATCTCATAAATGGTGAAGACCTCCATGCAAATTAAAGATGAATAAATTTAAGTCATATAAAATTCTATGGTGGACAATTCCAATAATTATTCTGGCATTTGTACTTTTTAGTGATAGTTATCTAGATCTTCAGTTTCATGATACATACTTTGTAGTATCCTCGATGCACATCGCAATAATATGCTCTCTGGTATTATGCTTTTTTGGAGTAGCGTACTGGTTCCTCAGGCCGTATAGGCTTAACTCCATATTAAGTATAATTCATTCAGCAGGAACTTCATTGTGTTTAATTGGAATTGCAATGATTATAATGTTACGATCTAGATATAGTCCTATGGGTTTTGATTATTTTAGAATGATAGGCTCCGTAGAAGCAATCATAATATTGATACTAATAGCTATTCAAATACTATTCATCTTAAACCTAATTATCGGATTTACAAAAGGAAAAAAAGAACAAGCAAGCTGATAGGAAATAATGATAAGGTCAAGCTTGCTATTGTCCCCCCCTCGGATATAGCTGACACTTTGCACAAACCCTAAAAAAAACGGAGCAGCACCGAAGAAAAAAATAAAACCTATCCTCCCATAAAGAAATGCACAGTCATACTAAATAGCTAACTGACCTTTATACGCATTTAATATGTTGTTCAATACTGGGGGTATTTCCCCCTAAAACCTGTGTGATATCTCCTTAAATAAATGAGGCGTTGGCTATTAATCGTCTGATAATGTGAAATTTAGATTTTTGAGAACATCTTGTAGGTTTTCGAACTGTACCAATTGCAGAATATAAATATTATATTCACAATGTAAAAAACCAAATTTAAAACCTTTTAAACATACTACCAATGAAAACTCCAGCCAAGATCATTCCGCTAAATGATGCTAAACAAATGTATGATACTTACAATACTCGGAGAATTCCGATTATAGAAACTTATGAGAAAAATAATGGCAATGCCCCTAACTTTCAAGCTGTACGTTACGGAGAATGGACTTTCGCAGAATTAAAAGATTATGTAAACTACTTAGAGTTTGTCGATCAGAAACTTAAAGATTCTTCACCTGTTAATAAAGGAATCGATGGGGTTCGAATATATTTTGGAGCTTACCCTAATGATACCCATCTAAGCTCTGGTAAACAGATTCCTATTGAGGAGGGTGTCCCCTATTCCGGAAGATCAACTTTTTTCTTTATTCCAACTTTACGAAACGGTGCAGATCAGACGCCATTCGCATTGGAAAAAGATACATTTAACCCGTCCTTACTAAATAATGATCTCACTAGAAGGCAACCAAATGGAAATATTGATAGCTTGACCATGAATGAAGCAAATCTGGTACCTCCACCTTATCCTGATCCAGAATAAGATTAACAATAATTAAATGAGCTTCAATTGGAATGATATATTTACAAATGCTGCTGTTCTTTCTGAAGGAATAGCAGTATTTACTGCTATAGCTTTAAGTAGAAATTTACCAGATAAGCGTCTCTTTGTTTTTCCAATTATTCTAGCTATAATATTTAGTGTTGAACTTGGATCAGGATTATTTATTACCAACGATTGGAAGCCGTTAACATACAACCTTCTGTCCATAATTACATTCAGTGGATATAGCTACATATTTTTCAATCATATCAAGGATGATAAGTATAAAAATATAATAAAGATATGTGTGTTAGTATACATGATATCAATTCTGATCAATTGTTGGTGTGCAAACATTATTCATGAAAGTCATCAAATTTCATACATAGTCGGAGGTATAAACATGATATTATTTGCAGTCATGTATTTTTTATCCATACTAAAGAACTCAAAATCCCTTACTTTCAAACATGATCTTATGTGTTGGATAAGTGTTGGATTATTGCTTTTTTACGTAGGATATCTGCCTATTAAATTATCTAGATTCTATTTTTCCATCCACTTAAACCCATATTTAGTGCTAAAAAAGGTTCAGATATTGTTAATTGTAATTATGAATTTTTGTTTTACCTTGGGTTTAGTATGGATGAAAAAGAAGTAGCTATCTTACTTGCAGTTACGATTCTCTTGTTATTGGCAACGACAATAATCATTTTGTTTGTTGTCTTTTCCAGAAAGAAAAATAGTCTTCTAGCGGAAAAAAGTAGAGAACTCACCAAAGCGCAAATAGAGATCCGAGAAGAGACCTTACGAAACATAAGTTGGGAACTTCATGATAATATAGGACAACTAATGACCTTAGCTAAAATCAATGCACAAATGGCTCAAACTGACCCATCAAAAATCGAAAGCGTAATATCAACTGTCGATTCCGGTTTAAAGCAACTAAGGTTATTGTCGCGAGCTATAAATCCGACATTTATAAAAAACTTGGAGTTAGTAGAAGCCCTTAAACTAGAACTAGAAAGATACAATAGGCTTGACTTTTTAAAATCAAGTATGATCGTTAACGGAGAAATTTATTCAATTGACAAGACACAAGAAGCCATATTGTTTCGAATAATTCAGGAGTTCCTTACCAATTCAATTAAGCATTCAAAAGCAACTGCATTAAATGTTATATTGACCTATAAAAAAAGCGAATTAGAAATACTTATAAATGATAATGGTATAGGATTTTCTGCCGAGAATATAAAAGAAGGTATTGGTATTCAAAGCATGAGGAACAGAGCAGAACTAATCGGCGTTAAATTTAGCTTAAATTCAATCCCATATAAAGGCACAAAACTGCGTTTGAAATATTATTGCTAATTAATATTTAATTCATGAAGTCAAAAAAACATACTGTAGTTATCGTAGATGACCATACACTGCTTTCTCAAGCAATTAGTGAATTGGTTAATAATATGGAGAATTTTGATGTACTATATACCTGCCCCAATGGCCAAGAATTAATAAATAAATTAAAAGAGAGACAGGTTTTCCCCGATATTGTTCTCATGGATATTAATATGCCAATCATGAATGGGATTGAAACTACAAAGTTCTTAACTACCAACTACCCTGAAATCAAAATACTCGCTCTTTCTGTAGAAAATGATAATGCAACAATTCTGGAGATGCTTAGAATTGGTGCACGAGGGTACTTACTAAAAGATATTCGTAAGGAAATTCTTGAAGAAGCGTTGAATAATCTAATCACAACGGGTCTTTATCATACTAATGAGGTCACTCAAATCCTAGTAAACTCACTAAGTTCAGAAGGCAATAAAATAGGACTAAGAGAAAGAGAAGTTGAATTTATCAAGCTAGCTTGCACAGAGAGAACCTATAAAGAAATAGCTCAAGAAATGTTTGTTAGCCCGAAAACTGTTGACGGCTACAGAGACTCTATCTATGAAAAAATCCAGGCTAAAAACAGAATAGGATTAATGTTATATGCAATTAAGACAGGTTTATTTAAACCTTGATCAAGCGTATACTCTATTGATCAAAGGCCATATCTAATTTATATATGACTATCCATAGATACCCATATTGAACTTCAAAATAGAACCAATCAGTCTTTCAATGATTATGAGACCTTCAAGAGCATGATATCCTTTATTTACTCTTGTACTGTGACCTCAATGGAACCCTCATGCTTCTTTCATAATATGCTTGAAATGTACAAGTCAACAAAAGAACCCCTAAAAGTCGACGAAGAGCAATTTCGAGTCTGCAACCTTAACCTATCCACAGTAAAACTATCATAGATTGCATAGCTATATACAAATGCATTCTCTCTTTCTATATCGACTTTTAAATTAGAGATAGGAGTAATAGCGACCATAGGAATCAAAATAAACGGTTTGAGTATTAAATCTATCAGTATTCAGTATATTCGGGATTATAAAAATAATACGCTATTTATATGACAACCTTCAGTAAAGAATTCAAGGAAGCACTTAGCTTTTTACCCGCTAAAGAAAAGGATAAACTAATATTACGTCTATTAAAAAAGGACTTGAATTTGGCCAACAGACTGAGATTTGAGCTCGTAGAAACACGCTCAGTTGAAGAGCTTAGAGAAACGGTAGAAAAACATGTCATAAGCACTGTTGACAATATGAGTAATCGTTTTTATTCCATTGGATATTTAAATATGGACGTTCGATATTTAAGTGGTGATATAACACAGCATGTAAAAATAACCAAAGACAAATATGGAGAAGTTAGCTTGAATTTATTGCTTCTAATCGAAGTCTTGAAAAAGAACAAAGTTCATATTTTGGGTGACCATACTTTTTCAAAATTGCGAAAATTTTGTGTAGCCATTGTCGCTAGAGTATTCAAGGTATTATTACTTATAAACAAAATGGAGGATGACTTACTACTTGACTTTAAGGAGGACTTAAGTGTCTTGGGTGAGCTAATAGGTGCCAACGAAGTAGTTATGAAAATTGCGATAAAAAATGGCTTAGATGTTAACTGGCTTATATTCGGAGAAATACCTCATGACATAGTCTCTATTCATAAAGAATTAAAAGCAAATGGATATTTAAAGTAGGGATATTCAGAAATAGAATTAGTCCTTAAATATATAGTATTCTGCCTCTTTTCCGCAACTACTCTACCTCCTTTTTGATCACATAAGACTAAATACGGTGTAATCTAATTTTGAAAAATTTGAAGATTATGCCTCGCAAGAAAAATATTGATCTCCAATGATATTATTCTTGCTGCTCTTACTCTTACTTTTTTCCCGCAAAAAAGTAACAAAAAGCTCCTGGCTGTATAGATTCTTAACGCTTACGACACTAAATCTATAAAGGCCGAAATTTATTCCTAATTATAAACCTTTGCCCACTTTTAGATTGTAAATTTTCAAATCTTGAATTCTTGATCTATTTTTAGTTTTTTACTTCTGAACACCCCTAAAGTAGGTCGACTTTAGGTACTCGGTAGAGTTTATTATATATTACCCCGACTTAAACAGAGCAATTTTATAGCGACATGCCGCAGGCATCAAAGCTCGACAAAACTTGTCTCGACTGAAGTGAAACGGAACGTCGGGGCGGAGTGCGTTAGGGACAAGAGGTGGTAGCGGCATTCCGATTTTTTTTATCGGAATATAGCGGACGACTCGGTCACGTCCGTAGGACCGTGATGGCCCCAAAATCTGAGAACACTTCTGTCAATGGCAGTGCTATACATTTCTCAATACTTCTAATGGACTTCTTTTTACGACCTCTCTACTGTTCCACAAACCGATAAGCACGGTCAGCGCAATGATGAAAATAAAGATGCCGAGAATGGGCCACCAACTAAGATTGAAATCTAATTCAAACACAAACTTGGCTAAAAGGTAACTGCCTGCTACCGCCAAAACGATACCTGTCAATGCAGAGAGCGAACCTAGAGCTGCGTACTCAACAGCATTGATTTTGTATATTTTCTTTTCTACAGCTCCCAAGGTTCGCAGCAATACACTCTCTCGAATACGTTGAAACTTGGACAGAAATAATGAACTGATCAGGACGATAAGACCTATCAAAATACTGAATCCAGCCATGAATTTGATCACATAACTGACCTTGGTAATAATATCATTGAGCGTAGTCAAGATATTGCCAAGATCTATCACGGAGGCATTGGGTGCAGCCTTGACCACTGTGTTTCTAAAATCAGCAGTCACCTGCTTGGTAGGCGACTTGGTGACTAGGATCATAAACTGCGGTGCCTCTTCGAGCACGCCCGTCGGAAAGAGGATAAAAAATCTAGATTCCATTTTCCTAAAATTGATCTTGCGAATACTGCCTACATAGGTCTTGATCATCGCTCCCTGTACATTCCAAACAAGTTCGTCGCCGATGGCTACGTCCAAGCCATTCGCATAGCGCTCACTTAATGAAATCATGATAGAATCACTGCCATTGTGTACCCCTGTATATACCCCTTCGAGTAGCTTATCATCGGGGGACATCTCCTCGCGATAACTCACGCGAGCTTCTCTATTGACTGCCCATCTTGAAGCAGTGCGGGTGGTGTCTTGCAACCAATCTTTCTTGGTCCTACCTTGCCAGCCTGTAAGTTCCATGGTCACTACCGGCACATGCTGTATGACCGGCATGTCAAAAGATTGCGCTATGGATTCCATCTCCTTCTTTTGGTCAGCCTCGATCCCAAAGACAATCATATTGGGCTGATTGCCGGAACCCATGCCTTCCACATTACCTAAAATCAATCCCTGCAAAATAAAAAGTAGGGTCAAAATACCGGTACCTAATCCGATGGATACAATCAATGTCTGGGTCTGGTTGTTGGGCCGATATAGATTAGACAGGCCTTGCCTGATGACAAAACTTGCTCGCTGGGGCATAAACTTTCTGACGCTCCAGGTCACTAGTTTTGCTACTCCAAAAAGAATGAGAAAAGCCACTAAAATCCCAAGAGTAAAAATACCAGCATCCACGAATGAACCCGTCAATGAATACAAAAATCCTGTGATAGATAATACGATTAATAGATAGATCAACCAACGCAGCGGTTCGCCTTTTGCAGGTTCATCGCTGACACGGAGTGCCTTCAGTGGTGCAATATTTCGCACTCCTAAAAGTGGGCCTAAAGCAAACAAGGTCGTAATCAAAACACCCATGATAAAGCCTTTGATCATAGCGGTGGAGGACATGGTCATATGGACCTCATAAGGAAGAAATCCCTTGAGCACGATCGGCAATATTACCTGGATGATACTCCCCAGAAATACGCCCACAAGTACACTCAAAACGCCTAGTACAAATATTTGAAGAAAATATACCAGAAAGGCTTCTTCACTTTTCATACCGAGACAACGCAAGATGGCGATGCTCTGCACTTTTGTCCGTACATAAATCAAGACGCTACTCGCCACACCAATACATGCCAGGAGTAAAGATATCAATGCTACAATATTTAGAAAGCTATTGAGATTGGTAAATGCTTCTTGTAGGTTTTCTCTTTGATCTGCGACCGTAGTCACCCTGATGGATTCATCATCGAAGCGCTTCTTCCTTAGCTTCTTCCAAGCGTTTAGATCTGTGTCGCTTTCGACTTTATAATAGTTTTTATAATTGACGAGACTACCAGGCTGAATTAAATCCGTAGCCGCTACTTGAGTCCCTGCGATATACACGGAGGGCGCAAAGGAAGCTCCCATATCTACACTGCCAAACGCAGCCATCAAGCGACCATGGATGGGAAAGGTAATCTTACCCAACTTGATAGAGTCGCCTATCTGCAAATCGTATTGCAACATCATCCCATCGTCTACTAGGGCATATCTCCCCTCTTGAAAGGTCTCTGCGGCAGAACTCGGCTCCGTAAGTATTTTCCCATAATACGGAAAGTTGCCTGTCAAGCCTTTGAGCCTTACAAACTGACTCTGCTCTGCCGATGGCAAATACGACATGGAAAACAACTCCAGCTCTGTAGATTTCTCCTGCGTCAAAGAGTCTAAAGATGTGAGCAAATTTTGGGGAATAGGCTTTCTACCGCCTACGGTCATATCTGCACCTAGGAGTGACTTTGATTGCGTCTCTATATCACGGACAAGATTGTCATTGAAAGAATTGATCGCCACCAAAGCAGCTACCCCCAATATAATGGAAGACATAAACAGCAACAGCTTTGACCTATCCTTTCTACTGTCTCGAATGGCAGTTTTTATAATGAGACTCCAATTCATGCTTGTGAAGATGAATGGAGTATCTGATCACTGATGATCTTACCTCCTTTGAGTTTAATAATTCGATCTGTCTTGTTGGCCAATTCTAAATCATGCGTGACGATGACTAGAGTAGTTTGTTTTTCCTTATTCAATTCAAAAAGTAAGTTTTCCACAATTAAGCCCGTCTCTTCATCCAAGTTACCGGTAGGTTCATCCGCGAAGAGGATTTCGGGATCATTGCTAAATGCTCTAGCTAGAGATACTCTCTGCTGCTCGCCCCCTGACAACTGACTTGGATAATGATGGTGTCTGCCTCCTAGCCCTACTCGCTCTAGCAAGGCCATGGCCTTATCTTTTGCGCCTTCTGCCCTGCCCTGCAGCTCCAAAGGGATCATCACATTCTCCAATGCTGTCAATGTGGGTAACAATTGGAAATTTTGAAAGATAAATCCCACCTTTCGATTTCTGAGTTCTGCCTTTTCATTTTCAGTCATCTGACTGATGGGTTCTCCAGCGAGATTAAGCACGCCACTGGATGGATTGTCCAGGCCTGCACACAAGCCCAACAAGGTAGTCTTACCTGAGCCTGACGGACCAACTATCGACAAGATCTCTCCCTTCTTTACATGAAAGGAAATATTATCCAAAACCGTTAATTCTTTATTAACGCCACTATATCTTTTAAAAATCTCCTTAGCTTCGAGAATCATACTTGGAATTTATACTCTAAAGAACTATTAAATTCTAATTTCGTTTAGAAATAAACACAATGATAGACCAATGATCGATAATCTTAGACATATTATAGCAGACTTTTACCGCAGATCCCTAATTAGTGCGACATCGTTTAGCATCCTCAGAAAGGAAAGCATAGCCAAACGGCCTTATTTGAACTTATTAGGTCTATTTAGCTTACTGATCTGCCTTACTTTTACTTCTTGTGCTGGAGAACCATCAACAGCTAAGAAAGCAACAACAAGTACTCCAGAGGTGGTAAAAGCGGACGCTCCAAAAAAGTCAGACAATAAGGTGGTGCTATTCTTTGGCGATAGCCTTACTGCTGGATTTGGATTGGATGCCAATCAATCGTTTCCTTCTCTCATTGAAAATAAGATTGATTCCCTAGGTTTGAAATACTCCGTAGTGAATGCTGGGCTCAGCGGTGAGACTACCTCCGGTGGCCTCAAGCGTATAGACTGGGTCATGAAGCAGAAGGTGGATATTTTCTTCTTGGAACTCGGCGCCAATGATATGCTCAGAGGCCTACCGATAGATCAAACTAGAAAAAATCTATCTGAAATAATTTCTATTGTAAAAGCTAAAAACCCAAATGTCAAAATTGCGCTTTGCGAAATGATGGCTGCTCCAAATATGGGTGCCGAATATGTAAAGGAGTTTACCAACAT
>CALJVI010000043.1 GCA_937974575.1 uncultured Saprospiraceae bacterium
CTTACTGCTCCTACGGATTTTGTTTTAACCAATGGAGGGCAGTTAGTATTTCAAGACACAGATACAGAGGTTTGTATCTTGACTAGTAGTATAGATATCTCAGGCTGCACAAGTGTAGATTTTTCAATAGATATTTCTCAAGTTGGAAATTTTGAAGCAAGTGATTATGTAGATGTATATGTAGAAGTAGACGGTATACTTGTACCACTAAACAATTGGATGGGTTTAGGGAGTGCCGCTCATACTCTAATTGATGACTTTGGGAGTACAACAGTTTCTGTACCAGGTCTTGTAGGTTCAGTGCTTAATATTGGTATTTGTGTTATGAATAACTCGGGAGCAGAGCAAACCATTTTAGATAATATTAATGTTACTTGCAATAGTGCTGGTTCGGTTGTGTTTAAATACTATGATGCTGATCCAGCTTTAGGGGCTGCAAATTTATTAGCAGGCCCAACTTCGGGCGGGTATGATCCTGGAACTTTTCCTGGGTCTCCAGATATAGTTTGGGTAACGGCTTGTGATCCTACTGGAGAAAGTGCAGCGACGATGGTAACGGTAACCGTTACTGACTTGTTTTTCATTGGCCCGTTTGATTACTTTGCTTGCGAAGGTGAAGTGTTTGAGCCTATTGAATTTGAGTCTACATTTGGAGAGGTTTATACTTTTTATGATGATTCAAATCTCACTAATGTTATTGGTATTGGATCTTACACCCCTAATTTTCCTGCCGGGTTTTATGAGGTGTATGTTACTCAATCTTTAAATGGTTGTGAGACGTTTCCAGAGCCTATATTTATTACTATAAATGAAGTTGCCAGTCCACCCATGATAGAAAGTGAGACGTACTGTCTTGGAGATCCAATTCCACCATTAGAGCTTCTTATGGGAGCCTTCTATTCAGATCCTTCATTATTAAATTTATTGAGTACTGATTTTTACCAACCTGTTGGGACTCTTGGGGTAGAAACAATTTATGTAACATTAAATAATTTTATTGAGTGCGAAAGCGAACCTACGCAAGTGAACATCACTGTCGAACAATGCATAATAACTATGGTCACGGCAAGCAATATCGTTACTTGTGATCCAGCAGAAACAGAAATTTTTCCTACTTCAAATACGGGCTCGACCATAGGCTTTAGTTTTTATGATGGAGATCCGACACTTCCTACTACCAATTTGTTGAGTGGCCCAGTACAAAGTTATGTTACGGGAACTGCTCCTGGGACAGTGGATCAAATATGGATTGTAGCAAATGATAGTAATGGTTCCGAAAGCGAAGCAACTATGATAACTGTTGAAGTTGTGCTTACCCCAGATCCTCCATTATTAAATATTAGTACAGAGTTTTGTGTCGGAGATATGATCCCTAGCATTTCGGGGCCATATAATTTTTATAGTGACGCTAGCTTGACCACATTAATTGCACAGAACAGTTACACGCCCTCTAGCGCAATACCAGGGATACAGAATTTATTTATAACTGAAGTAAATACAACGAACGGTGTTACGTGTGAAAGTGATCCTACTCCAGTTTTATTTTCTATTGTTGCACCAGGCCTAAGTCCGATGCTCATGGATATAACAGTCTGCGAAGGAGAGTCGACGCTTGTTACACCTGTTGCCAGCATGAGTGGCGGTGGTCCATCGGTTTTGTATACGGAAACATTTGATACTGACGGAGAAGGAGTGGCAGGAAGCTGTGCATCGGGTACATGTGCTACAAATGTGCCACCTGCAAATGGAAAATGGTCTATCACAGGCGATTTTACGGGTATGACAGCTGCCTCTGACTTTGCGATTACCTCCGGAGGAATGTTAGAATTTCAGGATACAGATACAGAAGTATGTTTTACTTCCAATTTGATAGATATTTCTACATGCGGCACCTCCGATTTTATGGTAGGTATATCAGAAGCGGGAAATTTGGAAGCTTTTGACTATGTAGATGTCAATCTTATCGTTGATGGAATAAGCAATCCAATTATAAATTGGATGGGAATGGGAGATGCTTCTCATACTTTAATCGATGATTTTACCTCAACAATTGTGACGCAAAGTGGGATTGTTGGATCTACCATGCTAGTGGAAATATGTGTGCTGAATAATTCAGGAGGCGAGCAATTTTTTATTGACAATGTAATGGTCGGCTGTGAGTCTGCAGGAAATGGTGGAACGACAACGTTTAAATATTATGATATGGATCCCGCTGCGGGTGCCATGCCAATAGTTGGCCCTACTGTAGATCCTTATGATCCTATGACCATGCCTGGAACTATGGATATGTTATGGGTGACTTCCTGCAATGGGCCTTGCGAAAGTGAAGCAACAAAAGTTACGATAACAGTCAATCCTATTCCACTTGTTCCAGTTGCATCTGGAGCAGAATACTGCGAAGGGGAAATGATCCTAGATATTGTACCTATCGGAGAGACAGGCGCATTACTGACCTACTATAGTGACGCTACGCTAATGACTTTGATTCAAACAGGAGCATCCTATACACCTATTGGGACAGTCGGCATGGAAACAATTTATATTACCCAAACTGTAAATGGATGTGAAAGTGATGCGGTAGAAGTGAGTATTACAGTAAAACCTACTCCAATTGCACCAGTTGCCGAAAGCCCGACCTTCTGTAAAGGAGATGAAATTACAGATATTGTAGCCACTGGAGATGCTGGTGCTCTCTTTACCTATTACAGTGATGCTGCATTGACTTCGGTTATTCAAACTGGGCCAACATATACTCCAATAGGGATACCTGGTACAGAGATAATTTATGTAACGCAAACCATAGATGATTGTGAAAGTCCAGCGCTAGAGATAGTCATCACCATTGCAGGATTTGAAAATATAGTAGCATCCGCTACATGTAATGCAGAAGTACTCGATTATTGTATCGATGTATCTTTCGACTTTGCAGGACCAGGACCAAGTAATATGTACGAGGTCTTAGTTAATGGATTTGTTTTTGGTCCATTCCCTTATGGTGCGTCTGGCTCTGAGACTTTAACGATTTGTGATCCTATTAATTTTATTGGTGATGAACAAATAGGCTTAGCTATCGAGATTGCAGATGTAGACAGAGGAAATGTCACAGAAGGAATTACGCAGACTGGTGGCGGTGCTTCTAATCCTGAAGGTTGCATAGAAATTAGTGCTGTGATGCCTGCGCAAAATGCAGATAATAATGGAGATGGTGTAGTAGATTTTTGTGACGAGTTTATTAGCCTTACCAATGGAGGTACGGGTATACTAGATATATCGGGCTACACTATTTCTGATGCCATCACAGTGAGACATATTTTTCCAGCGGGCACCTTCATTAATCCCGGACAAATCATCACTTTATTTAATAGTGATCTAAACCAAGTAGCCAACTGTGCCAGCTCAGGGATATGGAATAATGGTAGCGATGATATTATACTTTTGGATGCTACTGGTTTATTAGTTGATATGGAGACTTATTCTGGAAGTACCGCTGGTGCAACTGTAGACTTTGAAGTCATAGGTTGCGGTATGGGTACGACTATCAGTACAGGACCAAGTGCTTGTCTACAGATCAATTCCGTAATGGCAAACCAAACAGCTGATAATAACGGTGATGGAGTCATTGATTTTTGTGATGAGTTTATTTCCATCACCAATCCGGGTACTATGCCTCTGGATATATCAGGGTACACTATTTCTGATGGAGCTGCTTTAAGACATGTTTTTCCAGCAGGCACCATATTAGCTCCTGGCCAGATTCTTTTTGTGTTTAATAGCGACCTTAGTTTAGTGACTAATTGTTCTGGAGGTGGGGTATGGAATAATGGAGGCGATGATATTATTATCACCGATGCCGCTGGCTTGGTCGTGGATATGGAAAATTATGGAGGATCCCAAGCGGGAGTAGAATCCTTCTTTTCACTGGATGAATGTCCACCACTGACTACAGATCCGGCAGGAATATGCTCTGGCATCATTGAATTTGACGAGCCAAACTGTTGCCCAATTATCGAGGTTTCTAGTTTTATGGGCATGAGTATATGTGCAGGTTCGTGTCCCGCACCTGGTCAAGGATTAATGGCTAGTGCCGACTGTGGAGCAATTGCTGCTATGTCAGAAACCAAGTGGTATTCAGATCCAGCAGGATTGCTTCTTGTTTTTGAAGGTCAAATATTTGATCCTATCAGTGAAGGAATCTTAGATAATACCCAAGCAGGAGAGTATACATACTATGCTCAAGTATCATGTAGTTTCTGTACTTCAGAATTAATTCCGGTGACTGTAGATATTTTTGATTGTAATCCTCCCAACGACGCATGTGGAGGATGTACTTATTTTGTTCAGTTATATGATACTGCATTTGATGGCTGGGATGGTGCTCGATTTTTAATCTCTATCAATGATGGAGCTTTTGTTGAGTATAAACCTACAACAGCAGATGGTGGCATATTGTCTATTCCCATAGAGATGATCGATGGTGGGACTATTGATTATATGTATATGGAAGGGAGCAATAATGAGCAACATTCTTTCAAGATTTTAGATGCCCTTGGCAATATTATCGCTACAGAAGGTATGGCTTTTACAGATGCAAACATTGAAGCTGGCTTGGAGAAAACAATTAAAGTAGATTGTCCGTCTTGTTGTGAGGATGCCTCAGAACAATTCACTTTTGTCTTTACTGCGGGGCAAGATGCCGTAGAGAAGTCTTGGGAAATTAGAGATAGTGATGGCAGTAGAGTAGCATTTGTAAACGCAGGAGCTTACTCTGGTGTTTTTACAGGTCAAAGTATATCTACATCTCTGGTTTTAGATCCTTGCGAAAGTTATACCATCGCTACATTCTCAGCTCGAAATAATGGCTGGGAAGGTGGTACTTATCAGATTTTCTCAGACAATCCAGAGCGTGGATCTTTTGTTGCTCCAGGAGTGTATTTAATAGCCGAGGGGCCAGAAACCTTTACCGCTGACTTGTTACGAAGATTCACGCTGCCTTGCAGCCTGACCTGCCCTGAGGAGCAAACCATTTTAGCAGATGATATCGATAACTGTTTATTAAATAGCTATACCGCCTCGCTTATTGAGGCACCAATATGCTATCCTAATAACTGTCATTACAGCCCAGTTCCAGTTTTAGAGGTGTGTTATCCTACAGCCATAGGTGGTTTAGTTCAAGGGCCACTAGGTACTACATCGGCTACTTTACCAGTAGGGTCAAATCCGGTGATATATAAGGTAACTTACAGTGATGGACAAATTAGAAGATGTACTTCGCAAGTACATGTAATATCAGAAATAAACCCAGTCCTTGCATGCAATGATTTTGTGATCTTACCCCTTGTTTTTGATGGGGTCGAATGCGAAACAGTCATAACTGCCGATATGATTTTGGAAGCGCCAAATCCTTGTAATGCGCAGTATTTTATTGAGTTGACAGATGCCAATGGAAATGTATTGGGTAATGTTATTAGTATGGATGAAGCGGGTCAAACATTGTCCTATTCCATCACGCAGATTGGAACAGGTTTGTCTTCCATATGTGAAGGCGAAATCTTAGTGGAAGATAAATCTGCTCCGATGATCTCTTGCTCAGATTATGAGGTGAATTGTAATCATCCCGAGGCTTTAGATCCGTTCTATTCGCATACAGAAACATTTTTAGTTTCAGCAGGGGAACTGCCTGGAAATATTGCTGGTGGTACAGCATCCAATCCTTCAGAATTATTCTTACCAATACCAGATGTTGGATGTGGACCTTACGGTGAAATCATCCAAGACATCAATGTAAATATTGAACTTACACATAATGATATCGAAGATCTTACTATAATTTTGATGGCTCCCAATGGGACTTCTATTACACTAATGGAAAGAAGAACTTGTAATAATTTGAGTAGTCAAAATATAAATGTCACTTTTGATTCTGAAGCACAAGTACCTGTTTTTTCTGCTTGTAATCCGGGCATTCCAGGTTTGAGTGGTACTTTTAGACCTGCCCAGCCATTAAGTTTATTGTATGATTTACCTTATCAAGATTTTCAAGGGGACTGGACTATTTTAGT
Organism: uncultured Saprospiraceae bacterium; assembly: GCA_937974575.1. Classification (GTDB taxonomy): domain Bacteria; phylum Bacteroidota; class Bacteroidia; order Chitinophagales; family Saprospiraceae; genus JALZVN01. The sequence goes on from CALJVI010000043.1 coordinate 6,060, forward strand.
CAGAGATGATGATGACGCTGCTTTCGAAGGTATTGGTGTAGGAGAGGTGATTAGTGCAAGTATGGAAATCACTGCTGGCTTCCCATTCCCTTACTTAGTATCCGATTGCAATTTGCAATCCGTAAATCTCATCAGCGAACAAATTGTAGAAACCGATTGTGATCAAAGTGAATGGCAAGGCTCAAAAATTATCAGAGTTTGGCAAGCAGAAGATTCATTTGGAAATACATCTTCATGCACTCAGACTGTAGGTTTACGTGCTCCAATGTTATCGGAGATAGATGTACCTACAGATGTAGAGCTAGAGTGTGGGACAGTGCCAAGCGATCCCGAATTAATAACTCCAGATATCGGGGGCATCTCCTTTTTTGAATGTTTTGAAGTAAACGATAGTCATCAAAATGCTTGCGATGTTATTATTACTTTTGAAGATGAAACTTTCACATCTTGTGGCAATGGATATAAAATATTCAGAACTTGGTCTGTGTTGAATTGGTGTTCAGGGAGTTCTTTTGATCATGTACAAACCATATTGGTGACCGATACTCAAGGACCAGAGATAGCGCAAAATGAAGTAGTTGTAGGTACAAACGAAGAAGCTTGTACCGCAGATGTCACCTTGGTTGATTTAGAAGTTCTAGATGCTTGCTCTTCTATTACAGATATTTCAGCATCTTATATGAACGACGGAAACCTTACAATTCTCAACCTCAGCAATGGAGAAGCTATTACTGGTTTACCATTGGGAATCACAATGGTAACTATTACAGCTACTGATGAGTGTCTGAATACGACAGAGCAACAGGTGTCTATTACAGTTTTGGATGACATCAACCCGACAGCAATCTGTAATGATGGATTAAATATTACACTTTCAGATACTGGAGTAGGGGAGCTATCTGCACTGGATTTTGATGAAGGAAGTGTGGATAATTGTAGCGATGTATCTGTATTGATACGAAGCTTAGGATGTGAATCAGATGCCTTTGCAGAAGTTGCTCATTTCAGCTGTTGTGACCTCGGTATGGTAATTGTAGAATTGCAGGTTACGGATGCTGCTGGCAATACGAATATCTGTTGGGCGGATCTACTTGTCGAAGATGCCACTGCTCCAAGCATCACATGTGCTGCTGATATTACAGTGGACTGCGATGAAGGATTTCATACAGATGATCTGTTTGTTTCTCCGACTGTAGTGGACAATTGTAATTTTGATATCGAAGAAAGTGAAATTGTTGAAATAGAGCTACCAAATTGTGGACAACTATTAAGAAAAACATATACCGCAACTGACGGCTCTGATAAGTCGGACGATGTAAGCTGTACGCAGTCTATTACCATTCTTCATACTTCAGACTTTATTGTCCAATTCCCAGATGATATTACGTTTGAAGCTTGTCCAGGTGAATTGGATAATATTCCTGGTCCGATTGTGACAGAGGATGAATGCGAGCAAGTGGGTATCAGTATCGTGGATCGTATTTTTAACCAAGTTGAAGGTGTATGTTATAAGGTGGAGAGAACCTATACTATTGTAAATCATTGTATCGTGGATGACCCAAGTGCAGGAGGATTTACCTCATTAGGAACCCCGCTACCCATACCTAGAACCTTTAGAGATGATGATGGATATTTCCAATATACCCAGATCATTAAAGTTCAGGATAATGAAGCGCCAGTGATAAGCTTTACTGCACCCGATCCTTGCGATTTTACAGATGACTGTGAAGGAGTGATGACCTTGCTTGCAACAGCTGAAGATGCCTGTTCTTCTTTAGGCGCCTTGAATTTTTCTTGGGAGATAGATGCTTTTGCGGATGGCAGTTTTGATATAGAAGGTACAGGTGATGACGCTACAGGTGTTTACCCGTATGGAGACCATTTGATCAAATGGATAGTAAGCGATGGTTGTGGAAATGAATCTGTACTTACATCACCATTTTCGGTTAGAGATTGTAAAAACCCAAGCCCAACATGTCAAGCTGTAACTACCGTAGTGATGAACAATGGAGACTGTGTAAGCATTAACGCTGCTGACTTATTGGAGTATGCAGAAGACAACTGTACTGAGAGAACTACTGCCCAGTGGAAAGCAAATGCTAGAGCACGTATTGCGCTTAGCTCTGGAGCCTTGACCTCCTCAGTAGAACTATGTTGTGAAGACGTATTTTTAGGATCTATTCCAGTAGAAGTGTGGGTAGAGGATGAAGCAGGTAATTCAGATTTCTGTGTAGTAGATGTTACTATTCAAGATAACATGGGCAACTGCGCAGACATAGGATTTCAAGCGGCTAGACTTATAGGGTCTGTAAAGACGGAGATGGGTGGTGTAATAAATGGGGTATCCATTAATGTCGATGACCAAGAAGTAGGTTCTACGGATGACCAAGGTGATTTCAATCTTATACTAGATAGTGGTCAAGAGTATCGAGTACAACCAGTAAAGAATACAAATGCAGCGGAAGGTATTAGTACCTTTGATTTGGTACTGATGACACAGCATGTCCTGCAAATTAGAAAGCTAAATAGTCCTTATAAATTATTAGCAGCAGATGTAAATCTTGATGGTACCATTAATATTTTTGACTTAGTCGAAGAGCGACAATTGATTTTATTCCAAATTGAAAATTTCAGCCAAGCAGATTCATGGATCTTTGTGCCTGCTGATTATGAATTTCAAAACCCAGATGCGCCTTTTGCTGAAAATGTACCCTTGTATATGGACGTAGCATTGGAAGAAGACTTTGACCAAGCCAACTTTATCGCCATCAAGGTGGGTGATTTGGATATCTCATTGACTAATAATCCGCTCACTAATTTGGAGCAGAGAACCTTTCCGGAAACCTTGCAACTAGAAGTAGAAGATCAAAAACTAAAAGCAGGTAATACTTACGATATTGATTTCAAGGCAAAAGACTTTGAAGACATTGCTGGATTCCAGTTTACCCTAGGTTTTGACAAAGAAGATATTTCCGTTGTAAATTTGAAAGGAAAAGCATTAAATATGGATAGTGGTAATTATGGTCAAAAATTATTAGACAAAGGAAAACTGACTGCTTCTTTTAATGTAATGCAAGAAGCGATATCCATCGAGGATGATGAAGTACTGTTTACGGTCTCTATTATTGCGCACAATGATCTAGTCCTTAGTAAGGCATTGAAAGTAATTGATGAGTATACGCTTGCGGAGGCCTATAAGGCAAATGACGATTTTATTGGCCTTGATATCCTGTACACTAATAGTGATATGTTGTTTGGAGATAAGTTTGAACTGTATCAAAATGTTCCAAACCCATTTAGAGAGACTACGGATATTGGATTTTACTTACCTGAGCCTTCACAGACTACTTTGACAATCTATAGTGTCTCTGGCAAGATTTTATACCAAGTGGAGGATCTATTGAGTAGTGGCTACCATCAATTACGTGTAGATGCTAAATTGTTGGGAACGAGTGGATTGTTGTTTTATACACTTGAAGCTGGATCATACAGAGCGGAAAGAAAAATGATAATTATCGATTAATTTTGCTTCTAATACCTATATCTACCAACTAAAATGTCTTCTATTGCGTCTTTGGGAATAGAAGACATTTTATATATAACACTATAATTGCACAATAAGCACTGTTAAAGAGTGTTAATTTAGTATACTGATGGTAAAAAGGTGGAATTTATGTCTATTTTTAGTCATATTTGAAAATGCTAACCATATGATCAAACATACTACTATTAAGATCTTAGGTCTTTTTTTAGTAATTGCAACTTGGACCACAACGGTGGCTCAAATACAAAGCGGAGCTGATGGATATCTTTATAGTCCGCAGTACGGAAATTTTGACAACTTTAACGATGCTGGTGATTTGTCCGTTCAAATTTCCGCAGGAGCATTGGCTAAAAGTCTTTTACCGGGATTACGGATTGCTTACAGCCCTATTTCTAACTTTGGACTAGGAGTAAATTACTTTTCTTTCAATAGTAGTAGCTCCCAATTTGATCCTCAGCAGAGCAATACAGAGATTGTTTCAGGAGATGTGTTTTATTACAAGCTCATGAAAGAGACTGATAAGTTAAAGGTGAATTGGCGATTGGGAATTGGATATGGTGCAGGAAAAGTTTCCCGCCAATATGGATCTAATTTTCGGGGACAAGCCAAATTGGGAATCCAAAAATACCTGATTGAAACTGGGCTCTTGTTAAGCAAAAAAAATGTAGGTTTTGGACTAGGCTTAAGAGGTAAGTATTACAATTTTAGTAATAGAGAGGGGTTTGGAGATATTGATCGAAGAGAATTAGAAAAATTAGACTACTTAATCAATGTCGCTCCAGCATTCTTAATTGACCTAAATACCAGACTCGAGTTTGGTGGTGAATTAGGCAGGTTGTTTTTTAGCTTAGACACTACCTTAAATAATTTTAAAAACGAAAATAATCTCATATCCAGCCTAATCGATAGAGAGTCGATACATCTGGGATTTTACTTACTGATTAATAAAGCGATAAACAAAAAAAATATAGAGAAATGAAAAATTTAAAAAATCTAGCACTATTCTTCGTTCTTGCTTTTACCCTTTCGTCTTGTATTGACAATGACAATGGGTTTACGCATTCTCATTACAAGAAGTATGAGTTAATGGAAAATACTCTTAATATTCCTCAAGAAGGACCTGAGGAATATAATCTAGTCTTTCCAGAATATTATGGTAGAGAATCCCCCTTTAATAAAGATGAAGCTACTTTAGGAAGAGTAATGTTTTATGACAAAAAGCTTTCTGCAGATGGTACTGTTTCCTGTGCATCTTGCCACAAGCAAGAAATTGCTTTTTCTGATGATAAGAAAGTCAGTGATGGGATCAACAATCAAGTAACCTTGAGAAACTCTTTAGCGCTTGGTGCAGTATTCAACTTTCAGGAATACTATGGCCCAAATAGAGTTCCATTCTTTTGGGACAATTCGGTTCAAACGGTAGAAGAGCAAATTGAATTCACATTTGGTTCAAAGAACGAAATGGATATGACGCTAGATCAAATCGTAGATGTCATGAACTCAAATGACTACTACACTCCTTTAATTTTGGCGTTAAATTCTCAAGAAGAGAAGATCACTAAGGATGGTGCTGTTAGAGCATTAGCTACATTTGTAAACTCCATAGGAAGTTATACCTCTCGTTTTGACAAAGCATTATCTAAAGAAGCTAATGGAAGAATTGGCTTTGGCCAAGAGATGAATGTTGCATCTATTAACTTCAAAGATTTTACAGAATCAGAAAATAGAGGTAAATCAATTTATCTTAGTAAGTGTGCTTCTTGCCATGGTGAGATCATGGGTGCACCAAATGTACTACAAGCCAGTAATGGTATCGAGGTAATGGCAGAAGATCCAGGTGTTGCATTTACTAATGGCCAATTCAAAGTACCTTCATTAAGAAACTTAAATCACACATATCCATACATGCACGATGGTAGATTTGCTACTATCGAAGAAGTTTTGGATCACTATAGTACGGGTATTCGAGCGACAGACGATTTACACCCTTTATTAAAAGAAGGTTCAGGGAACCCTAGAAAATTTAATTTTACAGAAGAAGAGAGAGCAGATCTATTAGCTTTCTTTAGCACTCTCGATGATCCAGAATTTATAGCAGATCAAAAATACTCTGATCCATTTAAGCAATAAATATTTCGATTAAAATATAAAGAAGTAAAAAAGGCATCGCTCCATGAGCGATGCCTTTTTTTATGAAATAGTATTTGCTCGAATCTATAAAAGAGTCAACTAGATCTTCGCTACACCAATAGGCAAAGTGTCTTAACACACCTATGCATCTCCATAGTGTACATGACTTTCCAAAATTCAATACAAGAAGTAGAAGATGACTAAAGTATCTTGAGTAAGCTAAGGTTCCTGAGGTGGTTTCCCACCTCTATGAGTTGGACAGGCGCCAGTGTGAGCGTTGATGATCAACACACATACTTTAGGTCAGGATCCCTGGGCGAAGGGTAGTAGCCAGCAACTGCCTTAGCAGTTGAGTCCTAGCAGAGGCTGTCGGGCGAGCAAAGGACCGAGTGAGTAGCGAGTGGCGGATGGCCTGGTCACTCGTGACGCCCCCAAACATTAAAACAAAATAAAGGAAAAGGACTTTTAATAATCCGTCATATCTTCCACATAGATATCTGGAAAGACGGACGCATCAAACTCAAATTTGTCAGAAGGAATATCGATATTAGAAGCCAACTTATCATTGAGAAAAGTGTATCGAGAACCATCCTTAGAGAATGCTTTCACACTTACCATATCTAGATTTTTGGTATCAACGGTGAGTCTTAATTTTGAAAATTCACTATCCGTATCTATCGGCTTACATTCGATCAAGGCTACCGTCTTGCCATCTCTGATCATCTCGTCACTGATCGCAAACACAAAAGCATCACTTTCATATAGCTTGAGCAAATTTTGTGGACTCATAAAGTTTTCTTCATCAGCCAATGCCTCAGCAGAGTGGATCTGAACCTCATTATTATTCTTTAGGTGTATCCAAACTTTCTCGCCATTGGAGATTACCGACTGTTGTTCAAAATCCATATAGAACTTATCCCCCTCTTGAAAGATTTTGCCTTTTTGAATGATCATGTCTTCCTCTGGGATCTCGATCTCTAGAGAAAAATCCATCTTCATATTGGAAAATCCCTCGTATTTATCTTTTAGCTTGGTGAGCAACTTCGTAGCAGCAGGATCACTATCCTCTACAGTTTGGTAAGCATTGTTCTGTGCTACAAGAGTAAAGCTCGTAAAGACACAGAAAAAGGCAAAAAGGATATATTTCAAATTCATCATAATATGTACTTATACCCAATAAACGATTTCTAGTTGTTAAGGTCAATTTAGAGGGGGTTAAACATATGTTAAGGCTTAGGTCTTACGCTTTTTCTTCTTTGCAGCTGGAAACAAAACATTGTTTAGAATCAGACGGTATCCAGGTGAATTTGGGTGTAGACTCAGATCAGTTTCTGGATCATTGACAAAGTGTCTGTAATCCTCTGGATCATGACCACCATAGAAAGTCCAAAATCCTTGACCTACCTCACTGTGTATATAGCGAGCTTCATTAGCAGGTTTGTTTTCTCCCATTACCAATACATTGGACTTGATCTGGCTCTTGTGATAAGCCGTAGTCTGTCCCATAAATCCCTTCACGGTACGAGTGTGACACTGCGTCAACATCGAAGGTACGGGGTCCCATTTTGCCGAAAAGTCAAATAAAGTAAAGTAATCTGTTTTCGCAGATACCTTACGACTTTGGCTATTGTCGATAGAGCTATACTCATAAAAAAGCGGGTCTGTCACCAGCTTAAACTCTTTGAAAGCAAAGGTCTTGCTATAGTCCAACTTGGACTGTGCTGTAGGATCCTGGCCATCACCATCGTACATATGGTCACAAATGTCAAGTCCCTCAGAGGCCAATGCTATATCGTAAGTGTCTGTAGCAGAGCACATAGCAAACATAAATCCACCACCTACTACATATTCTTGTATTTTTTTGACTACGGCCAATTTGAGCTGTGATACTTTTTCATAGCCCAGTTCTGAAGCTAGCCCTTCCATCCGCTTGACCGTTTCTTTATACCAAGTGGTATTGTGATAGTTCTTATAAAACTTACCATACTGTCCAGTGAAGTCTTCGTGATGCAAATGCAGCCAATCGTATTCTGTAAGCTTATCACCAAGCACCTCTTTGTCATATATGACATCATATGGAATCTCGGCATAGGTCAACACCATAGTCACGGCATCATCCCAAGGCTGGACTTTCTCACCACGAGCATTAACATCAGGCGTATACACCGCTATCTTCGGAGCAACCTCTAGCTTGATGACATCTTGATTCACTTCCGGATTGGAGATGTCCAATTGGATCTTGCCAAACTGTGCATCAGGGATCACATTATAACTTACTCCACGAGTCAGGCACTCTTTTTCAAATACCTTGTTGTGCTTAAAAGCAAAAGACCCTCCGTCATAATTGAGCAACCAGAATGCCTCTGCTCCAGCATTGAGCACCCAATATGTGATGCCATAGGCCTTGAGGTGATCACGCTGATCTTCCCCCATAGGTAGGATGATGTATGATGCTTGAAGGGAACCGATTCCTATCGCAAGGAGTAGGCTGATGGTAAGGATAATTCTGCGCATAAATTAAATGATTTTATAAATCAATTCGACAATTTTTGACTGCCGAGTTCAATAAGTATAAACGAAAATTGGCCCTCAAAGATTATCATTTTGTTGTATTTAACTGCTTATTAACCAAGAGAAGACTGATATTAGGGGTAAAAACCCGAAATTAAATTATTTTTAGGTATTAGCTTAGTATAGTCCACAGCAATTAATGTGTTTATAGCTGGCTAGCAACTTATTATATTACCATATATTAGGCATTGGATATACTAGGATTATTTTACTTTTGCATTATTATCAATCTTAAAACATCAACAATATGCGTTGGCAAGGAAGAGAAAAAAGTAAAAATGTCGAGGATAGGAGAGGGAGTCGTGGCGGTACACGAGCGGCAGGTGGCCTAGGACTTGGCGCCCTTCTGATCGTGATTATTGCCTATTTTCTTGGATTTGATGCGAGTGCACTTTTACAACAAGGGGCCTCGTCGCAGTATCAGGCGCCTTCACAACCTCGTGTAGAAGTAGGTGCTGCGGGTGATGAGTTGGGTGAGCTGGTAGCAGTGACGCTCAAGGATACCGAAGATATTTGGAAGAAAATTTTCCGACAAGAATTGGGTCGCAATTATCGCGAACCCACTCTAGTACTTTTTGAAGGTAGGGTACAATCCGCCTGTGGACATACCTCCTCGGCAGCGGGTCCATTTTATTGTCCTGGCGATGAGAAGCTATATATAGATTTAGTTTTTTATCGTGAACTCAAAGAAAAGTTCAAAGCTCCTGGCGATTTTGCCATGGCATATGTGGTCGCACATGAAGTAGCACATCACATCCAGCGCCAGTTGGGCATCACGGATGAGGTACACAAACAGCGCGGTCGCGTTTCCAAAGAAAAATACAATGACCTCTCTGTACGATTGGAGTTACAAGCAGATTTTCTTGCCGGCGTATGGGCACATCATGTAGAAAAAGAAAAAGGAATTCTCGAAAGAGGGGATATAGAAGAAGCGCTCCGTGCTGCCAATGCCATTGGTGATGATACCATCCAGAAGCGAGCGCAGGGATATGTAGTACCCGATTCATTTACCCATGGGACTTCCGATCAGCGGATGCGTTGGTTCATGAAAGGACTAGAGACTGGAGACATCGCCCAGGGAGATACCTTTGCTGCAAGAGTATTGTAGATCTATATTTGTTTGGGGCCATAGCGTACTAGGCAGAGCCTAGCGCTACCGGGCTGTCCGTTATATCCAAAAAAAGAAGAGACAAGGCGAAAGCCTTGTCTCTTCTTTTTT
>CALJVI010000044.1 GCA_937974575.1 uncultured Saprospiraceae bacterium
AAAAGTGCTGTCTTTTGATAAGCTCAGTATATTGTCTTGAGTAGCTTTACTCGTCTCAAAGGTTTGATATTGCTCGTTTAGAACAGATATGAGCAATTCTCTATCTGTAGAATCATTTTGCTTATCCATTATGATCTGCTCGAAACTATCCAAATTTGGGCTATACTTGTAGAATGATCTTAATCTTGGATCTTCACCAACGTAGGCCTTGTCTCTATTTGAAATTTGACGGAGCTGTTCAAAGGGAATAAATGATTTTTGAAAGGTCATTTCTTTAATTTGTGATGGTGCACTTTGCATAAGAGATTTAACAATTTTAGTAAAGGTAAGTTTCTGATAGATATAAATATAATTTGCCTATTGGTCTGAGCTTTATTATTTTCACCATCAGTACTAATACACTATTGTTATGAAGAAGTATATTCTTGCCTTGGATCAAGGTACGACCAGTTCACGTGCAATTCTCTTTAATAAAAAAGGCCTTATTGAAGGACAATGTCAAGAAGAGTTTCGGCAGTATTTCCCAAAACCAGGTTGGGTAGAGCATGATGCCGATGAAATTCTAAAGTCTCAGCTTAATGTAGCACGAGATGTATTATTGAAAAATAAAGTAAAAGCTTCAGAGATTGAAGCGATTGGCATTACCAATCAACGCGAAACAACGGTATTGTGGGATGCAGATACAGGCAAAGCAGTTAGTAGAGCCATCGTCTGGCAAGATAGACGAACGGCCCCCATCTGTAAAAAAATAAAGAAAGACGGACTAGAAAAGTATGTTCGTTCTAATACTGGTCTAGTAATAGATGCTTACTTTTCTGGGACAAAGATAAAATGGATTTTGGATAAGAATCCAGGCCTACGACAAAAAGCAAAAAAGGGAAAAATTCTAGCGGGAACCATAGATTCATGGTTGTTATGGCATTTGACGGGTGGTAAAGTACATGCCACAGATTATAGCAATGCAAGTAGAACCTTGGTCTATAACATAAAAAAATTGTGCTGGGACAAGAAGCTTCTAAAGTACTTAAACATACCGGAGGCAATAATGCCAGAGGTGAAAGACAGTAGTGGTCTATTTGGGCATACGGAAAAAAGTATTTTTGGTGAAGAGATTCCTATCACGGGTGTTGCAGGAGATCAGCAAGCGGCCTTATTCGGACAGGCTTGCTTCAAGAAGGGGATGGCAAAGAATACCTATGGTACGGGCTGTTTTATGCTAATGAATACGGGCGATCAAGCTGTTAAGTCTAAAAATGGTCTGCTTACAACTATAGCTTGGGGTATAGGAGGCAAAGTAACTTATGCCTTGGAAGGATCTGTTTTTATTGCTGGTGCTGCCATACAGTGGCTGCGTGATGGGTTGAAGATTCTAGACCATGCTGCGGATTCAGAATATTTTGCCAATTCAGTTTCAGATACTTCTGGAGTATATGTAGTGCCCGCATTTACAGGTTTAGGTGCACCATACTGGGATATGCAGGCTACAGGTGCAATATATGGATTAACTCGAGGTGTCAATAAAAACCACATTATTAGAGCTACCTTAGAGTCTTTGGCTTACCAAAGCAAGGATGTACTAAGTGCTATGGAAAAGGACAGTAAAATAAAAATGTCTGAATTAAGGGTAGATGGTGGAGCAACAGGAAATAATTTTTTGATGCAATTCCAAGCTGATATTCTGGGAGTGCAAGTTGAACGCCCTAAAGTGATAGAAACTACAGCCCTTGGAGCTGCATACTTAGCTGGTTTGCATACTGGTTTCTACAAGAAAAGAGAATTGAGTAGAAGTAATGAAAGGAATACTTTGTTTGATCCAAATATGGATAAGGCAAAGCAAAAACAATTATACACTGGTTGGCAAAAAGCAGTGAAAAGGACAATGATTTGATGGATGAGAATAATGATGCTACGAAGATCTTTGATGATATTCTCAATAAGGATATAGAGACAAGAATTATAGATGTTCGCAGTCCCTCGGAGTTTGCAAAAGGACATGTTCTTGGAGCAAAGAATATCCCTTTGCTATCGGATGAGGAAAGAGCAGAAGTGGGCACCTTATACAAGCGTGTTCATCCTGCAAAAGCATTTGACAGAGGGTTGGAATTAGTCGGGCCTAAGATGCATTCCTACATCGAATTTGCAAGAGAACATATCGGAGAAGGAAGTGCCTACGTATACTGCTGGAGAGGAGGCAAACGCAGTCAATCTATGTCTTGGCTTTTCAATATGGCAGGTTTTAAAACTAGTGCTATACCAGGAGGCTATAAGGCGTACCGAAAGCATATTTCCGCTACTTTACAAAATGAAAAATTTAGACTACTGGTATTAGGTGGTAAGACTGGGTCTGGTAAAACTGTGATTTTGAAGGAATTGCAGGCAAAAGGAGAGCAGATCATAGATTTAGAGGGTAGAGCAAATCACAAAGGCTCAGCCTTTGGATGGATTGGAGAAGAGGATCAACCTGCTGTGGAGCATTTTGAAAATATGCTAGGACATGATTTAGCAAAGTTGGATTCTAGTAAGATTATTTGGATTGAAAATGAAAGTCGTATGATTGGTAAAATTCCAATTCAAGCGGACTTTTGGAATACGATAAAAGACAGTCCTCTAGTTAATATTGAGATTCCTACCTCAGCTAGAGTGGCGCATTTATCAAACATTTATGACAGCGATAACAAAGAAGATTTAATCGCTGCTTTTGATAAAATAAAGAAGAGATTGGGAGGGCTAAATTTGCAAGTGGCTAAAGATGAAGTAAGGGCAAATAACCTAGGTAAGGCAGCTGAAATAGCATTGTCCTATTATGACAAATCTTACACAAAACTTCTGGATAATAGCGAAGCTGATCCGATTTATAGGCTTAATTTCGCTCACGGGAATTTCGTCCAGATTGCCGATGATTTAATAAAATTTAGAATAGATAATATAGACAATGGGGCTAAGTGATAAAATAAAATTGACAGAATTTAGTCATGGTGCGGGATGTGGATGTAAGATTAGTCCAAAGGTTCTGGATCAGATATTAAAGACAGAAGCCGCCAAAATTAGTTTTCCAAACTTATTAGTTGGTAACCTAGAAAGAGATGATGCTGCTGTAATGGATATTGGAAACGGTCAAGCGATCGTAAGTACTACAGATTTTTTTATGCCTATAGTTGATGATCCAATCGAGTTTGGAAAAATTGCAAGCATAAACGCTATCAGTGATATCTATGCGATGGGTGCAAAACCATTAATGGCTATTGCAATATTGGGCTGGCCAATAAATACCATCCCTGTTGAACATGCCAATCTTGTGATCGAAGGTGGACGTGCAGCTTGTGCAGATGCAGGTATTCCTCTAGCTGGAGGGCATAGTATTGATTGTCCGGAGCCTATATTTGGACTTGCAGTCACTGGGATTATTGAAACTAAAAATTTGAAGAAAAACGGAGGTGCTCAAGTCGGGGATCATCTTTATCTTTCAAAAGGTCTAGGTGTTGGAATTCTGTCTACTGCTCAAAAAAAGAAAATGAGACTTCCAGAGCACGACCATATAGCTACCAATAGTATGCTTCAATTAAACAAGATTGGGGCGGATATTGCAAAGTTTGATTATGTACATGCGGTCACTGATGTTACGGGATTTGGATTGTTAGGCCATCTTTCGGAGATGTGCGAAGCAAGTAATACCACTGCGGAGTTGGTTTTCGATCAAGTACCCATTTTGGATAAAGCAGCGATTGACTATTACTTAGACAAGGGTGCTATTCCTGGAGGAACAAATCGCAACTGGGCAAGTTACGGTCATAAAATTGCTGAAATTAGCGATTATCACAAGCACATTTTAGCGGATCCACAAACAAGCGGTGGCTTACTGGTTGCTGTTGCAGATCGTGAACATAAAGCATTTGAAGAATACGTACAATCCACGGAATACAATATTGCGCCAATTGGCAGAATGATCGCTAAGAAAGATAAAATGGTTTACGTAAAGTAAAATTATGCTGAGGTATACGCTTAAAAGATTGCTTACAGGATTATTGGTTGTTGTGACGATTGTAGTATTGATCACCACCATAATATTTTTAGCCCCTGTAGATCCAGCGCAACTAACTTTTGGGCAGAGGGCTGAGACGGGTGCTGTCGCTGCTAAACGAGCTTCTCTAGGATTAGATAAACCATTGCGCATCCAACTGTGGTACTACCTGCGCGATATCTCTCCTATAAATTTCATGTCGCCATCTATGGCTGACGAGCGACGATACGCTTATGTCCAGCTTATTCCATTGGGCAGTAAAAGTTTGTTGTTAAAACAACCTTATTTGAGAGAGAGTTATCAAACAGGAAGAAGTGTTTCAGCTATACTCAAAGAGGCGATTCCAAAAACAATTTTACTTGCCCTTTGCTCTATTATTCTTGCCAGTATACTAGGGATATTCTTGGGTGTGATAGCTGCGATTTACAAAAATAGTTTTACTGATAATGTGGCAGTTGTTTGTTCTGTAATTGGATATTCTTTGCCAAGTTATGTTACTGCTATTATTCTAGCTTTAATTTTTGGATACTACTTAGGAGATATTACTGGGCTAAATGTGCAGGGGAGTATAGTGGAGTTGGATGATTTTGGAGATCCAGTTTTTGTTTTTAGGAATTTGATTTTACCAGCCATTGCACTTGGGATAAGACCTGTAGCGATTATTACCTTGCTTACTCGATCTTCAATGATGGATGTGTTGAATATGGACTTTATAAGAACAGCAAAAGCCAAGGGTATAAGTAGGGTGTCTATGTTGATGCGACACGGATTGCGAAATGCGTTGAATCCTGTAGCGACAGCTATTTCGGGTTGGTTTGCTGCTCTTTTGGCAGGTGCATTCTTTGTGGAGAATGTATTTAATTTCAAAGGCTTAGGAGAGGTAACAGTAACTGCTTTGATTAATTTTGATATCCCAGTAGTTTTGGGTGCTGTTATTTTTACAGCGGTTACTTTTGTACTAATCAATATCCTTGTTGATATATTTTATGTCTACTTGGATCCTAGAGCAATCCTCCAATAAATTATTAGAAAACAGTTGCGTGGGCGAAAGCCCTAAGCTCGACAAACGGAGTGCGTTAGAGACAAGGGATGGAAGTGGCATTCCGATTTTTTCATCGGAATATAACGTACAGCCCGGTGCCGACGTAGTACGGTATGGCCCCAAATACTAATTCTTGTTTTTAATATGGAATGCAATAATTATCTTTAACGAATATGGAGAAAATATTTAAAGATTTGCTTGTTGTGGAGCTGGCTAGTGTGCTAGCTGGACCTGCGGTGGGAATGTTTTTTGCGGAGCTAGGTGCAAAAGTTGTTAAGTTTGAAAACATAAAAACGAAAGGAGATATTACGCGCCATTGGAAGCTGAAAAGTGAGGATGAATCCTTGCCTTATTCAGCTTACTATTGTTCCATAAATTACGGTAAGGAAGTGGTGATGAGTGATCTTGCATTGGATGAAGATCGAGAACATTTATTGTCTTGGATTGTGAAAGCGGATATCGTAATTGCCAATTTTAAGGAATCTTCTGCCAAGAAATTGGGACTGGATTATGCCAGCCTGAAACAAATCAATTCAAATATTATTTATGCGCAACTCAATGGTTTTCCGGGTGCTTCAAAGAAGGTAGCATTTGATGTGGTACTACAGGCGGAAACTGGATACTTGTCTATGTGTGGGCTCCCAACTGGAGAGGTAGCGAAAATGCCAGTAGCCTTGATAGATGTCATGGCTGCACACCAACTGAAAGAGGGCATATTGATAGCGTTCCTAAAAAAATATAAAACGGGGCAGGGAAGTTATGTAGTGTCTTCGCTTTTTGAATCTGCAATCGCTTCTCTAGCAAATCAGGCTACCAACTGGCTGATGAATAGATCGATCCCTCAAAGAATGGGTACTATACATCCGAATATTGCACCTTACGGTGAAGTATTTTGTACGGCAGATGCCAAGGATATTGTTCTTGCCATAGGTACAGATAAGCAGTTTGAAAATTTATGTAAGGTAGTGGGCTTATCGAATGTGGCGGAGGATCCTATGTTTAAATCAAATACTCAGCGTGTAGAAAATAGAGCTGCGCTGGCCGAAATTCTAGGACCTGCACTGTTGCAATTGCGTGCAGATGAGTTTATGAAAAACTGTGAATCATACAATATTCCTGTTGGAAAAATTAAAAATTTGGAAGAAGTCTTTCAGGATGAGCAGGCTCAGAGAATGATACTTTCTGATGAAGATGAGCAAGGAAATACCAGAAAGAGGGTATCTACAATAGCGTTTTCAATAACTTAACATTTCAAAATTTGGTACATATAGCTTAATGTATAAATGTGTTGTAATCATTCCTTCAGTTTATTAGATACAATGCAGCTGTATGCTAATTGTAATTCAGTTTACATTTGTAAAATACTTCTAAGTACGCGAACCTATTCAGTTGATTTAGAAGCTATTTGGGCTTATCTTTGTGAGACTCCGTAAACGGAGCTTCTCTGCAACCGACTACACGAATATCTTAAAATCAAGGCAGGTATATAACAGTAACTTCTATTGTACGCAATAGAACGGTTAGGTTATTTAAACAAAACATCCTATGAACAGGAAACTGCCTTTAGTACTTATATTAGTCTTTTTCTACATGTTGAGCAATGCTCAAGATGTACACTTTACCCAGTTTTATAACGCCCCCGCCAATATCAATCCTGCATTGACAGGTGTCTTTGTGGGCGATACTAGGTATGCAGCTAACTTCAGAAATCAATGGAGAAAAGTACCCGTCAATTACATGACTTTCGCCGGCACCTATGATACTAAATTGAAGCCCAACTTGATCAAGTTTGGTGCTCTTGCTGTAGGAGGACATTTTCATTATGATATTGCTGGTGATTCTAGGTTGTACAATACTCAACTTTCGGGAATAGCATCTTTGTCCAAAACACTGACTGCTAAGGATAAACTTTCTGCAGGTCTTGGACTTGGTGTTTCTGTAGTTGGATTTGATTATGGCCAACTGAAATTTAATTCTCAATTTGATGGAGAAGTTTATACTCCTGATTTAGCTAGTGGGGAGGAAGTTGCTAATGCGAATAGAAATTCTGTTTATGCAGATATGAATATTGGAGTCAATTGGAATCATCGAGTCAAGAAGTCAAGAAGTTTCTTTAATCTAGGTTTGGCGGCGCTTCACTTCAATGCACCGAAGGTTAATTTTTATACTAATGAAAAAGAGAGCTTAGATACTAGATTGAATTTATTTATCAATGGTGCGGTTCAACTGACTCGTCGATTTGATGTAAGAGGTCGAACTTTGATTCAGTCAAAAGGGCCAGAAAAAGAGTTTATTGTAGGGCTTGCAGGAAGGTTTTATTTGGATCCACATCTTTCCAAGGAGACGGCAATCGAGCTGGGACTTAATCATAGATTTTTTGACTTGGGTGACTCTTGGTCTCCAACTTTAGAGTTTCATCATAAGGCTATAACGGTCGGACTAAGTTACGATATCAACATATCAGATTTTAATGTAGCAACACAGAATAGAGGAGGTTTTGAATTAGCGATAATTTATAGAACAGCTCGTATTCCTGAGCTCAAACCGAAAGATTGTAAAATATTCTAAATCAAAAAAGTGAAGAAATTCATCAACATAATTATAATCCTTTCCATTGCAACTTTTGCGAACGCACAAGTGTATCAGGCATGCATTGATGCTGCTGAACAAGCGTATGATACCAAAGATTATAGATCTGCAGTATCCTACTACGGTGAAGCAATAGACATGGAAGAAGAGGTGGATATTGCGTTATTGCAAAAATATGCGGAGTCCGCTTTCCAGTATAAAGCCTATAAAAAGGCTGAATCAGCTTACCTACAATTATCATCATCGGATGATGATGCTATACAGTTGGAAGCATTGTCCAAGCTTGCATTAATTAATACTACACTTGGTGAATATGCAGAGGCAAAGACATTTCTAGAAACGTACTTTAGTAAAGAGGATGAGAATACAGAAAGAAAAGCAAGAGCCAATAAATGTCTT
>CALJVI010000045.1 GCA_937974575.1 uncultured Saprospiraceae bacterium
GGGACCACGACGATCACCGAATCTCTGGCAGCATATCCAGTAGACCAATACCAAGTACTAGAGTATGCGATCGACGCGCCTGCGGATACAGATGGGGATGGCGTCGATGACCTGACGGAATATCAAAATATGCCGACACAGGCACCACTCAATGCAGCCGAGCCGATCGATGAAGTAGATGGCCTCACGGCGATCGATAGTTTTTCAACATTCAAGGCTTTGTCTATCACGCACGACTTGGTGCAATGGTCAGAATTTTTGAATGACAAGGTATTTGTGAAATTTATGATTGTTGATTATCCGACATCACAGCCGAAGACCTACTTTGTCAATAGCAATGTTCACGATCTGCATGCTGACTTTGCTGCAGCTATCGGTATAGAAAACTTAGGGGACAATGTCAAAAAAGGACAAGTAATATATCATCCTACAGCTATTTCCAACAACGGAACATTGGGTGCCTATGCATTTAATTACAGCAATGGACATGGGCAGTCCTTTGAGGTGGTGCAGCGAACCCTCGAAATACTGGCGGCGAATATGCCGTTTTTGGAAAACAATATTTCACACTTTATCACAGAAAATAATCAAGACGAATACGAGCGTGATGTCGATCTCTACGAGGCCTCCCGCGTACCCGTACTGATTGAGGAAGATGTGTATGGCGATGTAGATTATTGGGGACTCAATGCCGCAGAGGGCTACGGTTTTTTTAGAGAGATATCGCTGGAGGAAATCCCAGATGCAAAAGATATAGTGCTGTATGCCTCCCTGCCCAACTCGCTGCCCCGCGTATCAGGCATCATGACCTCGGCCATACAGACGCCACTATCGCATGTCAATCTGCGAGCGATACAGCAGGGCATACCCAATGCATTCATACGCGATCCACTGGACAATGAGACCATTGCCAATCTGCTCAACAAGTATATATATTATAAGGTAGAGCAAGATAAATTTGAAATTCGTGAAGCGACACAAGAGGAAGTCAATGATTGGTTTGACAATATACGACCCAAAGAGGATCAGATCCCACCGCTCAATCTGGACTACCAGGATATCCTACCGCTGGAGGATATTAGTTTTGAAATGTTTGATGGCTTCGGGGCGAAGTGTACCAATGTGGCGACTATGCGCACCTTTGGATTTCCTGCGGGGACTATACCTGATGGCTATGGTGTCCCCTTTTATTATTACCAGGAATTTATGAAAGCCAATGGCTTTTTTGAGGAGGCACGTAGCATCATGGCGGACCCCGACTTTATAGCCGATCGCAATGTGCGCAATGATATGCTCAAGGCGTTTAGAAAAACCATCAAGGATTCGGATTTACCAGATTGGATGATGACGGAACTGGGCGATATGCAAAATCGGTTTCCCGTGGGTACCTCTATCCGCTGTCGTTCGAGTACCAACAATGAGGACTTACCGGGCTTCAACGGCGCCGGTCTATATACCTCCAAGACACAACATCCCGAAGAGGGGCACATCGCCAAATCTATCAAGCAGGTATACGCCAGTCTATGGAGTCTGCGTGCATTTGATGAGCGTGATTTTTATCGAGTGGATCATTTTCTCGCCTCTATGGGAGTGCTCTGTCATCCCAACTACGAGGACGAAAAAGCCAATGGCGTTGGCGTGAGTCTCGACCCGCTGTACAATACTGAAAACACATTTTACCTCAACTCGCAAGTAGGCGAGGAGCTGATCACCAATCCGGGTGCCTCGTCCATTCCAGAGGAGATTTTGCTCGATCGCACCGCCGATAGTGAGATTGATTTTATCGTGATCCAAGGCTCCAATTTTTTGCCTAGCGACTCTATCATTTTGTCGGCACCCTATCGCGAACAAATGCGTGATTTTCTCAACGTGATACACGACGAATTTTACAAACTTTACAATGCCAAAGATGGCGACGAGTTTGCTATGGACATCGAGTACAAGATCACCAGCGACGATCGCTTGATCATCAAGCAGGCGCGCCCATGGTCCTCCTTCAATCCAGACCAGATCCCCGTGCCACCGTCTACGTCCAATTCCTTATACACTTTTCCCAATCCCGCTTCCGATCTCATGGAGGTGCGCTGCGAAAACTGTGATCTCACTTCTTTGACCATCACAGATATGCTCGGCAAGCAACTCATGGTGGAGACGATCAATAGCGTGGAGCCACATAGATTTCAGCTTCGCATCGACTTTTTGCCGCCTGGCATTTATATCCTGAGTGCGCAATTTAGAACGCAGGGCAATACCTATATTCACAAATTTATCAAGCAGTAAGATCCTTATTTGGGGTCATCCCCATGCGCTACGCGCGGGGTCGGGCTCTCTGCTATATGATATAGACGCATGCAATGCGTCTCTGCATGCACGCCCAATCCAACCCGCTATATCATGCCGCGTCGATCCCTTGTCCTCTAGGGCTTCCGGCTATTCGCCTCGCCTGTAGGAATGAAACTCATCTCATGGAAAACGATCACAATACAAGTGGAATAGTTCGTTTTACTTATATTTGAGTTTTTATCAATATATGTATATGAAAAAGGTATTGCTGATAGTAAGTATTGTAGTCGCTACGATACTACTCCATAGTTGCACACATAAGTATCGCTTTGTGGTCAAGAACGACACGGATACCAATTGGTGGGTAGCCTATCAGCTGGATGAAGAGTCAGGTATCTTCAAGAATGAAGTGTACATCATCAACGCCCTCAGTAAAGAAGAACGTACACTCAACTTTCCTGACAATAAAGTCTACTTTGAGCTCAAGCCAAATGATACCGCAGAGATTGGTGAAGCCTACAATACCAGTTACGACAGCTACAGAGACAATAGCCAACCGACGGATGATACGACCGATACCCCATATGTCAATATCCAAAATATCCAGATCACCGACCTCAAAAAATCTTACCATCTGAATCCTAAAAACCTCGAAGACGCTCCTGTACAAAATACACGTTCTGTTACCTTGATAAGCATCAAAAAAGCCATTCAAAGAGAGAGCTCATAATTCGCAAAAAAGGCAAAGCTTATATCTTTTAGCCTTTGTATCCCTTACGTGGAAAAAATAAATATCCCTGTCTTAGCGCTCTCCGCGCGAACCGAGTATCCTAAGAGCATATCCGGAAATCCATTAATACTAGACCATAAAAAGATTAGAGTCCCCTTAGATTTCAATAAAAATTACTCATTTGGCGCACTTTTAGAATATATGTAATAAAAAAGTAATACCTTATTGGGGCAATTTTTTGACTCATAAGTCATTATTTATTAACAGGTTATCTAATATATACATTATGGATTTAAAATTCATCATCTCATCATTTGCCTTCTGCCTGCTCTTGATAGGCTGCTCGGCTGGATCTTCACAATCAAAAGAAACAGCATCTCCTGAAGTAGTCGAAGAAATACAAAAACTAGATTCTCTCAATATTGAAGTAGAAGAAAGCACCTTAGAAATTGAAGAAAGCATCCAG
>CALJVI010000046.1 GCA_937974575.1 uncultured Saprospiraceae bacterium
CTTGGGCTTCGCACCTCATGGCGCAGGTCGCAACATGAGTCGATCTCAACACAAGCGCAACCAAGCGGATCGAACCATCGAAGAGATCTTTGCAGAAGAAACGGAGGGATTAGATATTCGTTTCTACTCCAATCATATTGATATTTCGGAGTTGCCTTCAGCATACAAAAATGCTCAAACCGTACAAGATCAGATGAAGGAGTTCGGACTGGGAGAAGTGGTAGATCGCATCATGCCTTACGGTTGCATCATGGCCGGCGATTGGCAAAAAGACGCCCCTTGGAGAAAGCGTCGAGACAAGCGTAGAAAAGAAAGAGCGGCGACTCAAGTAGATTAAAGCAATGCACCAATGACATTTTTTGTTGTTGGTGTTTTTATTTTTATTTTTATTTTTTGGGGCCATACCGATTATACATAGTAGAGACACGATGCATCGTGTCTCTACTATGTATAATCGGTACCGGGCTCTGCGTCACTCCATTTCATTTCGGTGCTGCGCACTCCCTCCTATCGTCGGGCTGACTCCGATCCCTTGTCCATTAGACATAGCTCACACTTAGGATTTTACAAACAAATAGTATCTAGAACATTACAAACAAACTTGATCGTAGAAATCTCAACACAAGAATATTAAAATCTAGCTCAACGTGCATAACCTGACAAAGGTACTTCATGCTACAAGAGCTAGAATTAAAATTTGTAGTTAATGCCCAATGTCATGCTCCAGCCAAGATCGTCAGAAAAGTATCTTTGCCTGTTTAGATAATCTCGATATGCTACATTCAAGATATTGTCAGCCTTGACGAAGTATCTAATTTTGTAGTTAGAGGAAATCATATTTGTAGAAAACTTTAAGCCCAGAAGATTATAAGTTGGAGGAGGAGAAGGATCAAAATCTTGATTCGGTAAAAAATTATTTTGTCGGAATACCAAGTTGTTATTTAACTCAAATTCGGAATCCACCAATTTTATTTTCTTGAAAATTTTAATTGGTTTTTTAGCTCTATAGATAAGGCTTCCAAAAAGACTATTTGAAGGCATAAAAACCAGTGGTCTATTATTTTGAGTATCATTTCCTCTAAGGTAACTGTATTTCAAAACTCCAAAAAGAGACTGTCCAGCTGTAAACTGTACTGAGACATCCATACCATAAATTTCAGCATCTGTCTGTTCATATTCAAATACAGGAAAAGCTCCACGTATAGTCAGTCGAATTTGATCTTGCGGATTCAGGAAAATGTAATCCTCAAAATTCTGATGATAAAACAAGGCATTAAAAGAAAAATTGGGCCTAGGCGTCCATTTATATTCTAGTGTATTTTTAAATCCTTTTTCGCTCACAAGGTTTATATCCCCTTCCTCTATTCCACTGACTCCCTGATGTAGGCCAGCACTATACAATTCATTGATTGCTGGATTTCTTACCGCATATCCAGTATTCAGACTGA
Organism: uncultured Saprospiraceae bacterium; assembly: GCA_937974575.1. Taxonomy (GTDB): domain Bacteria; phylum Bacteroidota; class Bacteroidia; order Chitinophagales; family Saprospiraceae; genus JALZVN01. Next base: position 1,449 of record CALJVI010000046.1, read on the forward strand.
TCGACTGCACCTCCGAAACATCAAATTTAATAGCCATAAGACCACTGATATTATGAAATTTATTTTGGTATCGGATGCTTTCTCTCGGGATACTCTTACTTATGGCGGACACATTTTGCAATTCATAATCATAACGAATTCCAAAATTAAAATTCATTTTTTTTACCTTTTTCGAAAGGGTACTATACCATCCGTTTTTCCAAGAAAAGTAATTTGGTATCAATGGGGAGATTCCTGTTTCTGGATTATTTACATTATCCGTGGTGATATGTTGATTCCCAATTTTTAGTTTCCACTTACTATCGAAGTTATGCGTGTACTTCAATTCTCCATTGAAAGAAAATTGGGAAAGACTCAAGGCTGGGATGTCAGATCGATCATTTCTTCTTATATCAAATTCTTTGCGATCATTAATTTGACCTGCAAGCATCACTTCTAACATCTGATTTTCTTTGAAGTAATACTTCGCTTTTAATTTTGCCAAATGATGAGATACTTTCTGCCTTGGAGCATCTAGCTGATAACTAAAATCAGGCTCTGTAAAAAAAGGAACCTCTCTTGTAAATGCTTGCTCCAGATCAGTTAGGTTTCCAATATGAGCACCTCTTAATACACCCAGCTGCGTATTAAATGTGCTAGCATAAAACTCGGCAAACAACTTATCTGCCCATGACTTCTCTAACTGAATAGCCAAATTGGCTTCTGTAGATCCTGTGTTATTAAGAAAATAATTGGGTGATTTTCTGTCTCCATATTTCTTCAATGTTCCAGTAATTCTCCAAGACAAGAGAGGAGAATATTTTTGAAAGCGGGTATTCAGATTATGTCCTCGCCCATTGGTTTCATAAGCGTAGTTGACCTGACCATGCAGGTGAGGCTCTCGCTCGATGGATTTGGGTTCGACCAATATGACACTTCCCAAGTTGCCACCGCCATATTCAATAGCACTAGTACCCTTGAGTACTGTAAGCTTATCGGAAGCAAAAGGATCTATTTCTGGGCTGTGATCATTGCCCCATTGTTGACCACTTTGTGCAACCCCATTATTCAAGATAGTCAATCGATTGCCGTACAGTCCATGGACTATGGGCTTGGAAATACCACTACCATTCTTCAACAGGTTGACACCTGCTTCATTTTGAAGTAGGCCCGCAAGATTCTTATTGGTATTATCTTCTATCTCTTTTCGATTAACCGATAGACTTGGTTGGTTAAGATTGGGTTCTCTTTTCCCCTCGATAGTCACCGCCCCTAAAGAAGATGGCGTATGTGTCAGACGTATTGCAATGATCGTATCAGTACTAAGATCTAGGTGAATGCGCTCCCCTTCACAACCAATATGAGAAAAGGTAAGATGATAATGCCCTGGACAAATATCCGAAAACAAAAAATTGCCTTCTTCATCTGTAGTCGTGCCTTGAGCAAGTTCTTGAATAAAGATGTTCACATAAGACAAAGGAGTGTTGGGCACTTCATCGAAGACACTACCTTTGATTGTCAGATCACAGCTCTGAGCTGATACTCTAAAACTGAAAAGAAAAAATACAAGTAATAAAAAGTATCTATTATTGAACACTAATTGGGAATGTTACTTCTATATCGGTTTCGCCACCTGCATTGGAAATGTCTCCATTGGATACTTCAGAAGCCGATTTATCTGGTTGATGTCTCAGGATAATGGTAAGATTACCCGATGCTGCATCTCCCGTAGTCAAGGTAGTCGTCAGGCCTATAGGGTTTCCGTTACCATCTTGATCCGTATATACTAAGGACAGATCAGAAACACTAGTTTGGTAAAAAAATTGATGTTCATCATCCTCTGCTTCAATCTCTTCCGTGATATTTTCAGCTGGAGATTCTGATTCATTCAAAAGTTCGATAGCTCCAGTATACGTTTGATTAGCTGCAAGTACCCCATCCGTAATTATTGGAGCATTTCCTCCATCACCATCTATATCTTGAAAACTTAGCATAACCGCAGTACCTCCTCCCATAGGAGTCAGGGTATAGTTTAAAGTAGTTATTAGCTCAGGGTCTACTGGTGGATCTATTACTTCTGGATCACAAGAAGTAAAAAACAGAGAACTTGAAAAAAGCAATGAGATGAATAAAAACTTGTAGGGCATATAGATATATATATTTTGGTTTATTAACGTCTCAAAGGTAGTAACTTATTGCAAGGCTATTGTATTAATATTTCTATAAATTTATGTTAAAGATTGATGGCATGGACTGAGTTTCTGGGTTGAAAAAATCTGTTCTAATGTCGCTTGTTTTTCAGATTTATTCTAGTCCAGAAAAGATATAAAAGTGTGACTATTAGGAGTTTCCTTGAATATGAATTTGTAGAATGCAAGAAATATCTTTTAAGAACGATAGCTTCTAATAGCTTTCAATTAATCATTGTTAGAAATCCTTCTTGATGGTAGTATAAGTTTTGCTAATAATCTTCCACTCCCCTTCAATCTTCATTAAATGCATAAAATCAACAAAATAGAAGGTTTCATATTCCAATTTTAAATGGGCATTGGCTGCATCCCCTTCAACATTAATAGATACTATACTCGTCTTTGTCTTTACAGCGTCATTTGAATTTACATACTCAGATAATGCCTTGACGGCATTTACTTCATTGTA
>CALJVI010000047.1 GCA_937974575.1 uncultured Saprospiraceae bacterium
ATATCTGCGTGGGTTGCTTCGTGGTGTGTAAATACAGACTGATCTCCGTTTTCCATTTCTTGATACTTGCTAAGTATCTCCTTGCCCATCTCTAAGTCTTCTTTATTAATATGTACACCAATACCTCCACCTATATGAGGCAATAATACATTAGCATTGGCATTGGATAAAAAGCTACGAATCCCTGCTTCTTCGAGGCGTGCTTGAAATAAAGCAACATCTCGTTCATCCGAAAAATAAGCTAACTTGACGAAGTCTCGTTTCATGATGCAAAATTAGACAAATGATTCTGCTCTTGCAAACTCGAGGTCTACTTGGTAAGATTCTGGAATATCTACGCCAGTCAGAAAGCTCCCCTCTTTCACATAAGGATAAATCTCTGCATAGCTTTTGGTCATATTCATAAATACCCTTCTATTGATATGCTGCCTACCTACCTTGGTATGATCCTTTAATCCTGCGGCAGCCAGTAGCTCTACAAAACTCTGTATCGTTTCTTTGTGAAAAGAAGCCACCTTGACTTTTTTATCAGAGACTACCAGCCCTGCTACCAGGGACGGTATTTGTGTAGCTACACCTGTGGGGCAGGTATTCATATTGCACTCCAATGCCTGTATACAACCCAAGGAAAGCATCATCGCACGTGCACTGTAGCAAACATCTGCACCCAGTGCTACAGCTCTGAACATATCAAAGCCAGAAGTTATTTTACCACTGGCAATCAGGCTGATGTCTTTTCTCAAGCCAAAGCCCATCAAGGCATCATGCACAAATACAAGCCCTTCTTTGAAAGGCATACCTACTGAATTTGAAAACTCTAAGGGTGCCGCTCCCGTGCCTCCCTCGCCTCCATCAACAGCGATAAAGTCAGGTCTAATCCCAGTCTCCATCATAGCTTTGCAAATCGCAAAAAACTCTGACTTTCCTCCTACACAAAACTTAAACCCTATTGGCTTGCCGCCACTTAAGTTTTGCATTTTTTGTATCACTTTTAGCAATCCCTCAGGACTATTGAAAGCTTTATGATATGGAGGGGAGTGTACATCTTCACCAGGCTTTATTCCTCTAATCTTTGCTATTTCGGGAGTGTTCTTTTTTGCAGGCAAAATCCCTCCATGCCCAGGCTTTGCGCCTTGTGACAATTTGAGTTCAATCATCTTTACATTGTCTGGTTTGGTCCGTTCTACAAAAGCATCCCAATCTATATTGCCATCTTCTGATCGACAGCCAAAATATCCCGTCCCTATCTGATAGATCAGATCTCCACCTTGATTATCATGAAAAGGCGAAATGCCACCCTCTCCAGTATTGTGTGCAAAGTCGCCAATTTTTGCACCGCCATTGAGCGCTTCTATGGCTGCACTACTTAGTGAACCAAAACTCATGGCCGATACATTCAGCATCGATGCAGAATAGGGTTGCTTGCAGTTGGGGCCACCAATGCTTACTCTAGGATGCTCCGTCAAAGTGTGCGGATCGAGAGAAGCTATGGAATGATTCATCCATTCATAGCCTTCAGCGTACAAATCTAGCTGAGTACCAAATGGAGTTGTATCTAATGTCTTATTGGCGCGAGCATAGACCATCTCTCTTTCCAACCTATTGAATGGTTTGCCTTCTGTATCAGGCTCTATAAAGTATTGCTGTATTTTAGGGCGCAACTCTTCCATCAAATGACGCATTCTGCCGAGCAGGGGAAAATTTCTACGGATGACATTTTCTTTCTGAAAATAGTCTACAAAACCCAATAAAATCAATGGAATCAATACGATCATCAACCACCAAAGAGGGTTCCACACAAAATGCGCTATTGCACCAACTATTATCAAAGAAAGAATCGAGAATAATACAAATTGATTTCGCATTTCGTTTATTTTTGCTACAAGTTACAAAACCTTAACTCAAATGCAGAGAAGTAAAAAGTTGAATATTGCCGTTATCACGGGTGGAGACAATGCAGAGCAAGAAATCTCTGCAAAAAGTGCACATACCATTGTCAAGCACTTGGATAAAGAAAAGTATGACACCTACCTACTCCATTATCACTGGGGCAAATTTTCTGATGCTGTTACTGAATTTCCTGTTGACCTCAATAAATTTAGCATGGAGGTATTTGATGGAACCGTCCGATTTGATCTAGTCCTCCTTTTTCTGCACGGCACACCTGCTGAAGATGGCAAAATTCAAGCTTATCTTGAATTGCTGGAGATCCCTTATATAGGTTGCGATCACTTCACTTCAGCACTTACTTTCGATAAGCATGCCTGCAAGCAATATCTGAGTAGTTCCGATATCCCAATGGCCAAATCCGTACTACTCCACAAAGGACAGCCAGATATGGCACAACTCAAATCTCTGGAAGGAACCAGTCTATTTGTCAAACCCAACAAAAATGGAAGCAGTTATGGTATTACCATGGTCAAGGCCAATGAAGACTATACCGAGGCTATCCAAAAGGCATTTGAGTTTGACGATGAGGTGATTATCGAGGAATACCTCAAAGGTAGAGAATTTAGCAATGGAGTATACCGAGGTACCGATGGCATTCAGGTCATGCCCATCACCGAGATCATTCCACACAAGGACTTTTTTGACTACGAGGCAAAGTACAAAAATGAAAGCGATGAAGTCACCCCTGCCAAACTAGACGATACCCTAAGCCAAAAATGCCAGGCACAATCCAAAAAGCTCTACCAGCTTTTGCAATGCAAGGGCATGGTTCGTTTTGATTATATCCTAGTAGGAGATGAATTTTACTTTCTAGAAGCCAATACTATTCCTGGGTTTTCGGAGCAAAGTCTTTTTCCTCAACAAATAAAGGCAGCTGGTCTTACGATTAGCGAAGTCTTGGATGATATCATCGATGAGCACATGGCTCAAAAGTCTTAACTATAAAAGGCACTCAGTTTTATGTATCTTAAAGCTTAATTCCCCCAATGAATATTAGGAGGAGCAGATTCATTAAAATCAAAGAAATATATGGCTAATTATATCAGTATGGAAAATGTCAAATTCATTCTCCATGAAATGTTGCAGGTAGAAGAATTATGTAAGCTGCCAAGATTCAAAGACTACGACAAAGAAAGCTTTGATATCCTATTGGATTCCACCAAGGATTATTCAGACAAGGTACTCTATCCCGTCTTGAAAGAAATGGATGCCGACCCTGCCAGATATGAAGATGGTAAAATCATCGTCCACCCTGCCGTAGGCCAAATCATGAAAGACTCGGGTGAGAATGGATCTATAGGATCTACTTTTGACTACGAAGTAGGCGGCTTGCAATTGCCGCACACGGTACACTCTGCCGTATCCCATATCACACAGAGTGCGAATAACAATTTGCCAGGATACTGCGGCTTGACCATGGGCGCTGCCGACCTTATAGTCACCTACGGCAGCAAGGAACTGATCGATAGATATGTCCCCAATATGATGGCCGGCAAATGGGGTGGCACTATGTGTCTGACGGAGCCACAAGCGGGAAGTTCACTTTCGGACATTACCACTACTGCATATCCAAACGAAGATGGCTCCTACCATATCAAAGGACAAAAAATATTTATCTCTGGTGGCGATCATGAATATGCAGACAACTTTGTGCACCTCATGATTGCACGTATCGAAGGTGCACCAGCAGGCACCAAAGGAATTTCTCTTTTCGTAGTGCCCAAAAACCGAATCAAAGAAGATGGCA
>CALJVI010000048.1 GCA_937974575.1 uncultured Saprospiraceae bacterium
GCATCATCGATTGATTTGGAATACTCTAAGGATTCTTTCCTAAAAGAAAACGGAGATATTTATAGTGGAGATGTGCAGTTCTCTTCTAGCTTGTTGGCATATGATGATCCTCTGTTTGGAAAGAAGGTACTGGGCAATCTACAAGGTGTAGATCTTGAAAATAAATTAACGGGACTTATCCCACACGCCTTCTTATACTTGAATATTGAGGATGAAGATGGTGAAGCACTAAGACTAAGTAGTACTGGGATTGTCAATCTATCTGTGCCAACAGATAATATGCCTACTGATGTCTCCGTATGGTATTATGCTGCTGATGATGGCTTATATACTGTGAATAATGATATTCTAAAAGATGAAAACAGTATTACCATACCCCTCAAGCACAATACCTCAATCCTGCTGGCTTCGGATATGCGTACGCAGAATAACAACATTTCCTTGAAGGCGGCAGATGGTATCGAAGTCTTGGAAAATACAGAGATCTCTATACTGAGCGCATCGAACGCTCCGCTGTATACTACTCGTAGCAATAGCTTGGGGCAGGCCACACTTCCCTTCCCTATGCATGAAGAGGCTACTTTAAGGATCAAAGATGCTTGTGGTAATGTCGTATATCGTGAAACAACTACCAATATCGAAACTGATTTTATTTTGGACCAAGTAGAGGTCAAATATTTGGAAGGAGACATTTATGATTGTGATGTAAAGCTGGCCAACAATACTGTGGTAAGAGTTGCACAAGGGAATCAGACTGGGTATCATTATTTGCCAAACTCAGCGTTTGCTTTAAAACTACAAACATGTGATCAAGGGGTGGCTAGTATCACAGCATTGGAAGATGCAAATGCAGACTTAAGCAATTTTGCTGCGATAGACTTGAATACTAGTGAATCATTTGGCGACCTGTTTACCTGCGAAGATCCAAAAGTAAATCAACTCAAAATAACCTTAGTGGAATCGGGAGAAGAATATAGCTACCCTATCACAAGCACTATAGGTAGCACGGACTCCAATACCGAATTCTTAAATATAGCTAGCCCCAACATAGAAGAGTTTAAAATTAGTTTTAAGGGAAATCAAACTGGGGATTATAGCGCTGCTGATTTGCACTCAATAGAAAGAATTTGGGATCTAGCCAATGGATTAGAAATTGGAGGGGATGCAACCTTATTTGAAGTAATCCGATTTGGAGATAACAGTCGTGTAACTATTGGATCGTTTGAGGGGAATCTTGAAAATTCGTTCTCTAACGAGATGATTAATATAAAGGGAGAATTTAACTTCTACTTTCAGGAGTAGAAGTATTGAAAAGTGTCCATAGTTTGGCACATAAAAACATACAGTAAGAAAACTTGATTACTGAACAAACACTCATAGTAAACTGCCAAAAAGGAGATAAGAAAAGTCAATATCTCTTGGTAAAGCGATATTCATCCATGATGATGGGTATATGTCGTAGGTATGCACGTGATCAAGATATGGCTCAAGACATGTTGCAAGAGTCCTTGATTTTAGTATTCAAGCATATTGATAAGTTTGAAAGTAAGGGTTCTTTTGAAGGATGGATTAGAAAGATTACAGTAAGAGCTGCCTTGCAGTGGATAGACAAAAAGTGGTATCGAAATGAGCAACATCTAGTAGGTATGCTTCCCGAATCGAAAATAGAACCTGATGCATTTACACATCATGATTCAAAAATAATATTGGAAATGGTGGATAGCCTTCCTGAAAAATATAGGGTCGTATTTAACCTCTCTGTTGTAGATGAATATAGCCATGCTGAAATAGCGGAAGCTTTGAACATCAAAGAAGCTACATCTAGATCGCATCTACTAAGAGCTAGAAAAATGTTGCAAGAAAAGTACATGACTCTGTACAATAGTGAAAATATAAAAAAAGCATTTTAGCTTAGGCTACAAAGCGAATAAAGGAACAATATATAATGATGAATAAAGATTTTTTCTATACTTGGCATAAACGCACGCTGCAAAAGCACACGGAAGAAGTGGATATAGATGCGATATGGGCTGCCATAGAACCGCAAGTTGACGCTGTGAACGTCGAGCGTAAAAGAAGAAGAGGGTTTTTATTTTTTCTTTCTTTAGCTTGTATAGGTATAATTGCTGCTGGCTTCTTCAGCCTTTTTGTAAACAAAGCTCCTGTAAACACACAACATATTTCAAACAGTTCTAATGCCATTGCTCGGACTACAAAAGAAGGCACACATATTGATGCAAACATAAGTAAGCACCTGATAGAGCCAGTTCAAAACGGTACTCCGACAGCAGCTGCTACAAAACATACTACAAGTACTGCAACAAACACACTATCCTCCCAGAGTATTCTTTCACCATCATTAAAACTTAAAGATGACAGTATTCAAGAAAACGTTTGGCGATCTAGTAGAAAAAATTCTTCACCCAAAGTACATTTAGCGACACCCTATCTTCCTGCACAAGATGTAGATCTTGGAGTCAGCGTTTTGACACTTTCTAATAGTGCCAGTAGTAATAAGATAGCAGAGACAAATTCTACTTCTCTTACACTGGAAAATCACATTAGGCAAGAGGTATATCTACCACTTGCCTTGCCCGTCATTACACAGGTAAATCCACTATTGATTGAAGACAATGACGAATTGCCTGCTAAGAAGGTCATGGTCAATAAGAAAGCCCCCTTTGAATTTTCAATGGGCCTATACACTGGTCTAGCAGTAGTACAAAAAAGGCTCAGCACTAAACGCGATTCTGATGCAGAGAACCTTCTGCAATTAAGACAAGAGACAGAGCGTAATCTTGAGCTGTGGAATAATGGTATTAAGGCAAAAGTAAAACACCAAAGTGGAATGCACTTTTCAGTCGGCCTGCAATATGCAAGGTTAGCA
>CALJVI010000049.1 GCA_937974575.1 uncultured Saprospiraceae bacterium
AGTTTGCAATTTTATTTGGATCCCCATTTATATACCCTCTAATAAAGAAACCTTCGATATCAATATTGGGAATATCGGTTAATATATACTCCTCGGCTCCGGTAGGCAAATCTTGAATAAACGTTTCTGTACCATCTGAACTAATAGCCCATAGCTCTTGCTGATCTGCACCGATATGTCTATTCCAATTAAAACTAACCTCTTCTTCACATGGGACAAGGGAGGTAGTCAAAAACATACTAGAAACTGGATCCCCAAAAATACTTCTATTCCCACAAGCATCAATAGCTACCAATAGGTAGCTGTATGTAGATTGATCTGGATCTTGGACCAGATCAGTGAAAGTATTATCTGGAGTTTGTATGAGTAATTCTAATCCCATGTCTGTCAACAAAAACACACTATAAAGCACTGTTTCAGGCGAAGGACTTGGATCCCAAATCAAGGTAATATTGTCGTTATCTACATTTACGGTTTGTAATACTGCTACCGAGGGCGGTCTGTTGGATATGGTATCTGAGTTGATAACAGTAGAACCGGGGCAATCAAAATTGGGGACAATATAGTAGAAGGCTGGCTGGCTAGATGAGTTAGGGTGAGCTAGAAAATTAGCAGCCTCATCAGTTATACTTCCAAGCAGATTGTAGGGGCCATTTTCATTGCTAGCAGTGAATACATCCAAAGAAACAAAAGGGCCACAAGAATTAGCAACAGGCTCATAAAACAAAGTATCGTTTGTGATACAGGTGATGGTCGGCGGCAAGACTTGTGCTTGCAAGCATATGCTTGCAGCAGCCATAAAGAAAACGATCAGTGCGTATATTCTATTCATGCAAACTACCTGTTCAGAGTACGTTTATATTTTTTTTCAAATTCGCTCATCGAGTAGGTCTTATATAGTTCGTATTCTATAACCGACTCTTCACTCAATTGCTTTTTATAGTAAACGAGTCCAATGCCCTTTGCATATATCTCAACACCAGGAAAACTTGGCTCTAGGTATCCATCATCGGCTACAAAGTGCTCCACATGCTCCAAGGTTTTAAAAATGGCACTTTCGTAGATGACATCATTGTAGGTATAATTCGCCATTCCGATGTATTTACGCTCTCTGTTCAAAGCGATAGTGGTACCCGTTTCTCCCGGAATATCCCACTTTATACCCATTTTATGTGTTTTGGTACTGTCTGCAAATAGAGTCGGGAAGGTTTCTTTGCTAAGAATCTCTACATCTATTTGGTCTTGACCACCAGCTTCGTTGGTGTTATAAAGAATGAAATCATTCAGGAGCATGGACTTATCCTCCTGCGTTTCTCTGAAAAATTGCTGTACTTGAAAGCGATCATTGTAGTAATTCCCTGTAAAGTGCAGCTTCCCATCCACCTCATGACTGCTGTAATACCAATAATCTACTGGCAAAGCCTCATCATTAACAGGGCGATATTCATAAATTTTGCCCTCTTTGAGGTCATAGATAGGGAAGTAAAAAGCCATAAACTCCCTAGAGATATGATCTACCCGACATGCACTAAAGCTTGTAATAACAAGGAATAGACAAATCAGAGAAGCAAAATTGTCTATACGAACACATTTCATACAATTGAATGATATTTATTAACAAATAGATCTTGAAAATGACCCTTTTAGGCCTTATATTTCACATTCCCAAGGATCACACCTCAATGCTTACCAATTTAAAACGAGTACCTTGATAAAAGGGCCTATATTAAGCACATAAATTAAAAATATTACGGTTTTTTAACCTAAAACCAACGATTATGCGTTTACTTAATAGGTAACAGAAGCGTAAATTCAAATAAGAATGGCGAAAGTAATGGACAACTACCAGCTTTTAATGCAAAAGCTGGATCAATTCATCAGAAAATATTACGTTAATCAACTGATTAAAGGACTACTTTATTCTGTAGGATTGATCGTACTCTTGTTTGTTGCTTTCAATGCAGCGGAATATTATTACTATTTTAGTTCTGGAGTCCGTAAAGGTTTATTTTACTCCTTCATTGGAGTGAGTTCTTTGGCGCTGATCGGATGGGTTTTTGTCCCTCTGCTAAAATACTTTAACCTAGGGAAGACTATATCCAATGACCAAGCAGCCAGTATTATTGGAGATCACTTTCCCAATGTAAAAGATAAGTTGCTCAATATTCTTCAGTTGCAAGCCCAATCAACCAATGCCTCTGACAAAGCATTATTGATGGCTAGTATCAATCAAAAAAGTGAGGAGATCAAGCCTGTCCCTTTCAAAGGGGCTATAGATCTTAGCAAAAATAAAAGACAGTTTTTAAGATATGCTTTACCACCCACATTATTACTTCTAGGTATTGTACTGGGTGCGCCAAGTATATTGTCTGAAGGCTCCAATAGACTCATCAATAACAATAAGGAATTTACACGAGCAGCACCCTTTCATTTTTCTATAGATAAAAAAGATTTGACGGTAGTCCAATTCGAAGATTATCCGCTCACAGTAAAAGTAGATGGCGAAGTATTGCCCAATGATGTCTTTATCCAAATAGATGGACATAAATACAGACTCAATAAAGAAGATGGAAACACCTTCACTTACCTATTCAGTAATGTACAAAAGAAGATGAGTTTTAACTTAACTGCAGCCAGTGTCAACTCAGAAGAGTATGATCTGGATGTTTTGCTAAAACCAAACATTACAGGTTTTGATGTCAAACTAGACTATCCCAACTACATCGGAAGAAAAGACGAAAATCTATCAAATATTGGAGATCTAGTTGTACCCGCAGGGACCAACCTCAACTGGTTGTTCAATTCTCTTAACACAGATGATATTTCAATTTTATTCTCAGGTCAAGCTGAACGGATCAAGACGAGCAGAGACGATGAGTTCAGGTATTCATACAAGAAAAAAGCATTGAATGATCTGACTTACAAGTTGTTTGTGAGCAATAAGGATTTGCAAGATGCAGACTCTATTTCATATTCTATTTCCGTGATACCCGATTTGCACCCAAATATCAAGGTGGAAAAATTTGTGGATAGTACAGATGTTAAAATGCTGTATTTCGTCGGAGATGCTTCAGACGACTACGGTTTGAAAAGCTTAGCATTTCACTATAAAATCACATCTGAAAAAGGAGGACAACAGCCTCTACAGACGACTATGCTCGAAAAGCCAACCGGCAAGCAAGCACAATATGATCATGTATGGGATTTGAATTCTCTGTCGCTTAATCTAGGTGATGAATTGACATACTACTTCGAAGTATATGATAATGATGGCGTCAATGGATCAAAAAGTGCTAAGACAAACCTCATGAAATTTGAATTGCCTTCTTTAGATGAATTGGATGAGCAGGCAGATAAAAACAATGATGACATCAAGAAAAACTTAGAAGAAGCTAAAAAGGAAGCCAAGAAAATACAAGACGATTTCAAAAAATTGAGAGAAGAGACACTCCAGAAAAAGGAGATGGATTGGCAAACCAAAAAGGAGATGGAAAAACTCCTAGAGCGTCAAAAAGAACTTGAAAAGCAGATCAACGAAGCCAAGAAAGACTTTGAAGAAAACATGAAGAATCAAGAGGAATTCTCTAAAACAAATGAAGAGATCCAGGAGAAGCAAGAAAAGATCCAGGAGATGTTTGAAGAGGTGATGAGTGATGAAATGAAAGAGCTCATGGAGCAAATTCAGGAACTCATGGAAGAGATGAGCAAAGAAGAAGCGCTCGAAAAAATGGAGGAGATGGAAGTCAATGATGAAGAGTTGAATATGGAGCTAGATCGTATGCTAGAGTTATTCAAAAAACTCGAGGTAGAGCATGAGATGGAAAAGGCTATTGAAAAATTAGAAGAGCTGGCAGAAAAAGAAGAACAATTGGCTGAGGACACAGAAAAGGAAACTAAGCCTGATGAAGAGCTAAAGAAGGAGCAAGAAGAAATAGAAGAAGAGCTTGAAAAGCTGAAGGAGGATATGAAAGAAATGGAGGAGAAAAACCAAGAGTTGGAAAAACCAATGGATATGGAAGATCAGGAAGAGGAGATGGACGATATCCAAGAAGATGTAGATCAGGCGCAAGAAGAAATGGAAAAGAGCGACAATAAGAAAGCCTCTAAAAAGCAAAAATCTGCAGCACAAAAAATGAAGGCCGCAGCTGCCAAAATGAAGGCCAATATGGAGGCGGACGAGTCCGAGCAAATGGAGGAGGACATGGCAGCACTGCGTCAGTTACTGGAAAACTTAATTGCGCTCTCTTTTGGTCAAGAGAATTTGATCGATGAAGTAAATGGAGCAAACAGCAATACGCCATATTACGTGGATTTAGTCCAACAACAATTTGATATCAAGGATGATTTCAAGATGGTTGAAGACAGCTTATTCGCACTCAGCAAGCGTATCTTCCAAATTGAATCTTTTGTACTTGAAAAAGTAACAGAGATCAAGACGAGCATGAAAAAGAGTACTGACCAGCTGGAAGAGCGCAAAAAGCCGCAAGCCACAGAGCAGCAGCAAAAGTCTATGAAGAGTCTGAATGATCTAGCTGTCATGCTGGATGAGATCATGCAGCAGATGCAAGAGCAGATGGCTCAGCAGATGCAGGGAAATCAGATGTGCAATAATCCAGGGAAGAAAGGCAGCAGTGGTAGTGTGCCCAAAGATAAGCCTGGTGAAGGACAGAAAAGCCTCAATGATGCTCTCCAAAAAATGAAAGATGGACAGGGTAAAAATGGGAAGCCAAGCTCCAAGGAGTTTGCACAAATGATGCAACGCCAAAATGCCTTACGTAAAGCTCTGGAACAAAAGCGCAATGAAGCTCAACAGAAAGGTCAAGGAAAAGATGTAGGCCAAGAATTGCAGGAGATCATTGATGAAATGAACAAGACCGAAACTGATCTTGCCAATAAAAAATTGACCAATGAGATGCTTAAGCGTCAGCAAGATATCATGTCTCGACTCTTGAAGCATGAAAAAGCGCAGCAAGAAAGAGAATATGACAATAAGCGTAAAGCAGAAGTAGCTCAGCAAAAAGAACGAAAAATACCACCAGCTATAGAAGAGTATATCAAAAAGCGAGAAGCAGAGATCGATGTTTTCAAAACAGTATCTCCCGCATTGAAGCCGTATTATAAATTCTTGGTGGAAGAATATTTTAAAGAACTGAAGACTAAATAATCTTCTCCAATACTATTAAGAATTCCTTTATATGGAGAATGCTTCATATAAAGGAACTTTTTCTTAAGTCTTAAAGTTATCTTTGTGTACAATCTATATAGTATGGACGATCAACCATTATCAATCTCTCTGGAATCTAATCCAGATAACGTAAAGGAAATACAGCCTTACGTAGATCGGATCGTGCAGAAGTACCAAATCAAAAGCGACCTTTACGGCAATATTCTCATTTCTCTTACTGAAGCCATCACCAATGCCATCGTGCATGGTAATCAAGCAGATCAAAATAAGACCGTTACGGTCAATTCGCTATTTGATCAAAACAAGATCAGAGTAAAAATTCAAGATGAAGGCGAGGGCTTTGATTATGAGGATGTTCCTGATCCAACCGACCCTATGAATATTTTAGAACTTAATGGTCGAGGTGTATTCTTGATGCATCAACTTTCCGATGGAGTAGAATACTCCAACAACGGGAGTACTGTAGAAATTCAATTTAATCTCTCTTAATTCACTTCTCAGCATGGAGCCGTTTCCTTTTGAAGATCAAGCTCAAATACTATTTCACAGCGAAGAGATCGACTTTGAATTAGCTGACCAAGACAAGTACTTGACTTGGATAGAAGAGATCATCCAGCATGAGGAGCAAACCTACGGAGATATCAATTTTGTTTTCTGCAAGGATACCTACCTCCTAGAGAAAAATCAGACTTATCTAAATCACGATACACTCACAGATATTATCACTTTTCAGTATAGCAAATCACCCATCAGCGGAGATATTTTTATCAGCATAGAGCGGGTGAAAGAAAACGCAAAAGATCGAGACCTTCCATTCCAAAAGGAGCTGCACCGAGTCATGGCACACGGCATACTTCATTTATGTGGATACGGAGATAAGAAAGACGAAGAGGTGCTTATCATGCGTGCAAAAGAAGAAACTTGCATGGCTATGCTGTAGTTATGCTTTTTCTGAGTTTAGCTGTCTAGCCAAAGCCACACCCATACTCGCGCATCCTTGTATCAGATATCCACCAGTCGGCGCACTCCAATCGAGCATCTCTCCTATGCAATAATTTTCTTCCATGTCAACCAATTCAAAGTTTGGATGAACCGCAGATAAGTGAATACCACCAGAGCTAGATATAGCCTCGTCTATTGGTGCAGATGCGGACAATGTCATGGGAAATTTTTTGATGCTGTCGGACAGAAATTCAATATCTAGAAACTCTTCCTTTGATAAGCTATCTTTTAAAAGAGCAATAACGGAGGGTGGCAATTTGATCATTTGCTTTAGTATAGTAGAAATATTTTTTGGAGCGTCTTTTATCTTTTTAAGAAGAACATCTTTACTTAACATCGGTTTGAAATCTACAAAAATGCTTACAGATTTTTGTGTAGATAGCGCTTTCTGAATATCGGGACTCAATGCATAAATGGCATTTCCCTCGAGTCCAAATGCGGTAATGACGGCCTCCCCTTTTTGTGTTTTCCCATCAAAAGAAATGGCTATATTTTTAAGAGGCGACCCTTCGTGCATATGTATGAAGGCCTTAGGCCAATCTATTTTGAATGCACAATTCTGAGCCATGAACTCTTTTGTCTGTATACCCTTGAGGGCGAAAGTATCAAGCCAGGCACCATCCGATCCTGTCTTTGACCAACTGGCGCCACCGAGGGCAAAAACTTTTTTATCTGCTTGTATGATTCTTGATTTATCAAAAACTAAGTTGCCATTTGCAGACCATCCCGTAAAGCAGTGATTTGTTTTTATTTGCACACCCCGATGCTCCAGGTGTTGCAAGATGGCATTCAGTACTTGTACAGGTTTTATTCCTTTGACAGGAAATATTCTTTGACTGCTTCCGACAAACGTTTCTATACCTATGGACGACATCCACTCACATAAATCTTGATTTGTAAACGACATCAAGGAGGTGTTCAAAAAATCAGTAGGCGTATACCTGTTGACGAACTCAGCCATCTCTTCAGCATGACTCAAGTTGAATCCACCATCTCCAGCGACTAGAAATTTTCTGCCGAGGGTACTCTTCTTCTCATAGATCGCGACCTCATATAAAGACATATCTATAAACGCAGCAAGAAATAATGCAGCAGTTCCTCCACCTATGACGGCTATCTTTTTTTTCATTTCTGGCTTGCTAGTATTGTGTGGTATATTTCTGTGTAGGATTGGGCTACATGCTCATAGCTGTATCGACGGATAGCCTTGCTTCTTATGCTGCTCGCATCATAGGTGTCGGGTCGATCCATTATTTTTTGTAGCTCGACCAAGAGTGCTTCTTCATCTCCTGGAGCTACGATCACCCCATTGCTAGGATCTATCATTTCAGAAATACCACCGACATCTGTAGCCACTACTGCAAGTCCTATGCAGTGAGCCTCTGCGATCACACAGGGCAGATTTTCATAATTGCTAAAAAGCAAAAAGATATCACTAGACCTCATATGATGCGCCACTTTTTCCAATGCTATTTCGGGCAAGATGGTCAATCTCTCAGGGTCTATTCCTAGCGTTTTTATTTGAGCAGTATATTGATCGCCGTACAAATTGCCAATCATCATCAATTCAAAATCGGTACGCTGGCTTTGCAGTTTCGCAATGACACGAAGCAGTCCACTTATGTTCTTTTGTTCATCTTTAAAGTTAGATACATGGATAATTTTTATTTTTTCTGACGGCAGCTTTATCTTTTCCCCAAAGAGATTTGTGTCCACTACATTTGGTATGACACTGTAGCTGGTATCCCTTATGCCGAATGCTAGCATAGCTCGCTGCAAGTCTTCGGACACTGGGCAAATCATGGAAGCTTCGTTGCCAATTTTTCGGACAATATGTTTTTCTAGAGAACTGATCCGATGCGAAGCGGTCTCCAAAAAAGCGGTCCAATGCTCCGTCAGGAGATACGGAATACCTTCCTCCTTTTTCAATTCTGTAGCAAATAAGCCTGCCGGATATATGACATTGAGATGCGTGATATCTACTTGCCCCCAGTTTTTTTGAATCCAAGCATAGCCCCTGCGATGCGCCTCCAGATACATCCTATATTTTTTGTAGGGTCTCCAGTTTGCCGACTTTGGGTAGTAGACGATCACCTCAGTTACCTCTTCTAGTTGGGAAGCGGAGATTTCAAAATCCGTCACCTGTGCATCAGATATCACATGCAAGGCGACCACATCACAGGTACCTGCGACAGCTTGTGCATGGCGTTGCACAAAATTTCCATTCTTAGGTAGGATCCGATTGGGATACCACGATGAGAGAAATAGTACCTTATCTCGCGACGACTTTTGCATACGACAAAGCTACTAAATAATGTATGTAAAATATTGTTTTGGGCATGCCCCCTATCTCCACCGAAGAGGTGTCGATAGGGGTCGAGCTATCCAGGAGTCCACTTCGTTTCCGTCCTGCACCTGTCTGAAGAAAGACAGGTTTGGACAGTCCGCTAGCGCGTCCTTCCTTCCTATCTCTCATGCGAAAAAATTCTATCGTTAAAGTTGTTTTTTTTTAAATGAGGAGTTTTTTTTGTTTTGTGTGAGGGATAGTAAGGGCGACGACTTTTTTTGTCGTCGGTGCACTGCCTGTTCTTTTTTGACAGGCTGTGTACGGGACCCCTGCATAGCCCGACCCCTGAACCAGCGCTTTTTTTCAAAGCGCTGGTTCAGGGGTCACACCCAAATAAATAAGAATCCAAGCTAAGAGGATCTTTCAAAAACTCGTAACTTGACCTCAAATAAAATCAAGAATATGTTTTCAAAATCGACGTATATCGCGCGCAGAAAAGCGCTGTGCGAAAAAGTGAATAGTGGTCTATTGGTATTTATGGGCAATGACTATGTAGGGATGAACTATCGGGATAATACTTATCGGTTTAGACAGGATAGCAGCTTCTTGTATTTTTTTGGGATCGACCAGGAGAATATGTGTGCTGTAATAGACTTGGATGAGCATAAGGAAGTGGTGTTTGGAGACGAGTTGAGTGTAGAGTACATCGTATGGATGGGTGCTCAAAAGTCGATAAAAGATAAGGCTGAGGAGATAGGTGTAACAGATACTAGACCGAGAAAAGAGGCGGACGACTATATAGCAAAGGCGATGAAGGCAGGACGTAAGATACATGTATTGCCTCCTTATCGCGATGCAAACAAGATCTATCTATCGGGTGTATTGGGTACTACGATAGCAGGAATAGAGGAGTATGTATCAGCATCCTTCGTAGATGCTGTCATCCAGATACGCTCTATAAAGGAAGAAGCTGAGATAGTGCAAATGGAAGAAGCGCTAGCTACGACCAAAAATATGCACATGGCGGCTATGCTGCATGCTAGGCCTGGGATAAGAGAATATGATCTCACTGCCAAGGTACATGCGGAAGCATTGGCTGGAGGTGGCGATCTTGCCTATCCGATCATACTCACCGTCCATGGGCAGACTTTGCACAACCACTATCATGGCAACCTACTCGAAGAGGGACAGATGGTGCTTGGAGATTTTGGGGCGGAGTCGAGCACACACTATGCAGGGGATATCACCAGAACCTTTCCTGTGGGTGAGCGATTTACAGATCGACAAAAAGAAATTTACAAAATCGTACTTCGGGCAGAGAAGGAGACTATTGAAGCACTTCGTCCTGGAGTGGCCTATGTGGATATGCACCTATTGTCTGCGCGCATCATACTGGAGGGGCTGAAAGAGCTCGGTCTGGTCAAAGGGGATGTGGATGCAGCATTGGAGGCTGGAGCCTATGGCTTGTTTTTTCCGCATGGAGTAGGGCATATGATCGGAATGGATGTACATGATATGGAAGATCTAGGTGAGAATAGAGTAGGCTATGGCGATGATTTTGAACGCAGTACACTGTTTGGCTTGCGCTCTTTGCGACTGGCAAAAGTATTGGAAGTCGGAAATGTAGTGACCGTGGAGCCTGGTATCTATTTTATACCCGAACTCATAGCGCAATGGAAGTCTGAAGCTAAGTTTGAAGACTATATAGTGTATGACGAGGTAGAGAAATATACTGATTTTAGCGGTATACGTATAGAGGATGACTGCTTGATTACTGCGGAAGGATCTCGTGTGTTGGGGCCTTATATTCCTAAAGAAATAGAGGAAATAGAAGAAATAAGAGCTAGAGGAGCTAAGATTTTATAGTATTCTTAGCAGCAATCTGTATCTTTGAGGCGTATTATCTAATTGAATATAAGATTGATATACATAAACATAACATACCATATGGATATTTCGTATGGAAATCTTAGATTACATTATAACAATAGAACCATAAACAATGATTAAGCGCTTACTCGTATTCGCCTTACTAGTTATAACATTAGTACTAGCTAGTGTACAACTCCAGGCTCAAGATTGGGAAGGTGGTCTTTTTATAGGGGCTACTAATTATCAAGGAGATCTAGTTAATCCCGTTTTTACCTTGAGGGAGATGAATTATGGCGCAGGACTAGTGATCAGGCACAACCTGAATAGAAAAATGGCTATACGTGGAAATCTTCTTTTTGGAAAGATAGATGGCCGTGATGATAACTGGTCAGAGCCGGATTATCGTCAAAAGCGAAACTTCTCTTTCGAATCTCCAATTACAGAATTGTCTTTAAAGTTTGAATTCAGCCCTCTTGCTGGCAGGGACTGGTTTGATAGCAGTGAAAAGTTTATTCGCAAGATTACGCCTTATGGTTTTGCGGGTTTAGGGGTTACCTTTTGGGATCCTGCGACCAACTTTAATTTGCCTGACGATGGTGGCCCTCCATTTGGTGCTACTTTGGCTGAGGTGAACGAGGATAAAAATTCAGACTTTAGCACTACTGCTCTTGTGATACCAATAGGTGCGGGTATTAAAGCAGATCTTACAGATAAGATCATCGGTGGTTTGGAATTTGGAATGCGTTTGCCGTTTACGGATTATCTCGACGGGGTAAGCCAAGCAGCCAATCCAGATAGAAATGACTGGTTTTGGTTTGGTGGTGCGGTATTAACTTTCAGAATACAAGAAGACGAAAAGAAGGAAGATCCTTTACCTATGATCACGGATAGAGATAAGGATGGAGTTCCTGATAATATAGATGTATGTCCAGATACGCCTGGTAAGGACTTGTTTGACGGTTGTCCGGATAGAGATAATGATATGATTGCTGATAAAGATGATAAGTGTCCAGATATAGCAGGTAAGATCAATGGTTGTCCAGATAGTGATGGTGATGGCTTGGCTGATATAGAAGACAGCTGTCCCAATGAGAAAGGGCTGATGATAGATAAAGGCTGCCCTAAGGTAGACGGAGATAGCGATAAAGATGGAGTAGCCGATAGTATGGATGACTGTCCTAATGCTGCCGGTCCTGTCAACTTAAAAGGCTGTCCTGATAGCGATAGAGATGGCATTGCAGATAGATATGATGCATGTCCTAATAGTGCTGGTAAATCCGTGTTTAGTGGATGTCCAGATACGGATAACGATGGTATCCCAGATTCCAAAGACAGTTGTCCTGCCATAGCGGGTTCTGCTAGCAATAGCGGATGTCCAGGGATCTCAGTGGCGGATCGTCAAATATTAGATCTAGCTGTGCGAAATGTACGTTTTGAAACAGGAAAAAATGTCTTGAAAACAGAATCTTATATCGTATTGGATCAGGTCGTGGATATGATGCAGAAGTATGGTGAATACAGCCTGAGAATGAGTGGCTACACCGATAATGTCGGAGATAGTAGATCCAATCTTAGATTGTCCGAAAAAAGAGCAGAGTCTTGCTATAATTACCTAGTGAAAAAGGGCATAAGTCCTAGTAGGTTGACTTTCAGAGGCTATGGTGAAGCCAATCCTGTAGCAGATAACGGATCTAGTGAAGGCAGACGTATCAACAGAAGAGTAGAGTTCGATCTTTACTAAACAGGACGATTAAACGTTAAAGTACTCCCTAAAAAGGCAAAACTGATGTAAATCAGTTTTGCCTTTTTCTTTTTTTTACGAATCTTTTTTTAGCTTTACAAGGAAGGTCATGCTATGGGTTTGCTTATTTGAGTTGATTCTAGGCATCATTATTAAAATGAGACCCTTATGAACAAATCGCCCAGAACCGCTAAACGACGCCTCCTACGCGTATCTATATGCATAAATAGCATAGGCAAAATCCTATTGTCCAATATCAAAATTTGTATATCTTTTACAAGATTTGAGATTGCCGCTAAACTTACAGAAACCTACATAGAAAATATATATATCCTATATCTGAAGAATTTCAGAGGTAGTAGAATAATTAAAATTTGAAAAAGCATTGAGCATTTATTTTCCAACCAAAATATTTGAGTTTTGAAAAATACACTTACCCTTTATCTAGTTGCGTTTTTATGTTTTTGTGGTAGCCTTACCAACATCAATGCGCAAGATATTCATTGGTCCCAGTTTAGGCTCTCACCGATGAACTTAAGTCCTGCAGCTACAGCCATCTTCAAGGGAGATGTACGATTTATAGGTAGCTATAGAAACCAATGGGCCAACTTCGATAGAAACGTAGATTATCTTACTTTTTCGGGTAGTGTAGATATGAAGTTTTTTGCCCCTAATATGCGTAATAGTCTTTTTGGTGGCGGATTGATATTCAATCACGATAGTGCCGGAGACTTAGGATTAAACCTTACTCAGATTGGCTTGAATGGTTCTTATACCCATCAATTGGCTCAGCGTCATTTTATGACCATCGGATTACAAGGCTCTGTAGCTCAGAGAAGGTATAGCAATAACTTGACAGTAGATAACCAGTGGAATGGAGATGTATTTGACAGCAGCTTGCCCACTAGGGAGCCAACAGATCAAGCGAGCACTTCAATTGCCGATTTTTCTGCTGGTCTGAATTACCACTATCAAAAACCATCTCAAAGATCAAAATTGGATGTTGGCGTAGCATTGCTGCATATCAATGAACCTGGCCATAGCTTTTATGATAATGATCCTTTAGTGTATCCCAAAAGATTAAGTCTATATGCATTGGGTACCATTGGGCTAGGTAAGAAGTTTGATTTATTACCTATGGCTATGCGACAAGAGCAAGGTCCTCATTCACAAACATTGGTAGGTCTAGGCGCGCGTCTTCATATGAACGATCATGTCGCTAGGAAAACAGCAATTCAATTAGGCATGAATTATAGATTTAATGAGCTAGAAGCGGATGCTTGGATTCCTAATATAGAAGTTCACTACCGCACCTTATTGGTAGGTGTAAGTTACGATATCAATATATCAGAATATGTAATCAATACAGCAAACCGTGGCGGCCTCGAATTGCACCTCAACTATATAATCACAAAGGTGAGACTTGACGAAGCTAAAATTTGTCCGATTTATTAATTCCCTAAGCAAACGCAATAATTGATATGAGAAAGTTAATATTCATTTTGTTGATCGCCGGTTTTGTTGTAGACTCTAGCTCTGCACAAACACTCAAGCAGTTCAAAAAGAAAGCAGCCGATGCTTTTAATAATCAAAATTATTATGCCGCATTGACGCATTATACTACTGTCCTAGAAGTGGATAGTGTTAGTACCGATGTACTTTACAATCATGCTGAAGCAGCTCGTAACTATAATGCCTACACTGCTGCAGAGTCGTCCTATGAAAAGATAGCGACCAGTGAAGTTTCTACTGCATTTCCATTGACAGACTATTGGTTGGCAGGGGTGAAAAAGAATTTGGGAAAGTACGGTGAGGCCAAAGAACTTTACACTAAGTATCTCAATACAGGTAAAAATCAAAACGAAGAATTTGTAGAAACAGCAAAAACAGAAATTGAATACCTTACTTGGGCTGAAGATAGAATCAAAAATGCAGAAGAGGGTATTGATGTACAAAGAATGGGAGACAATGTAAATACTGCTTACTCGGAGTCTAGTCCTTATGAGTATAAGGGTAAGCTTTATTATTCTTCTTTAATCATGGAGGAGAAAGATAAAGAATATTACCCATACAGACCTTCTGCTTTAATATTTGCAAATGACGAGGTGGGAAACGCAGCACAAAGTGCCAGAGTAGATGGATTGAATAATGGCCGTCATGCCGCACACTCTTCATTCAATAGTACTGGAGATAAAATTTATTATTCTAAGTGTGTATATGTGGATGATGAAAGTCTTGAGATACGATGTGATATCTATACCGCTGACGTGGATGAGAAGGGTAGTTTTTCGGCGAGCAGAAAACTGCCAGATGCCATCAATGCACCGGGCTTTACCAATACCCAACCTAACATTGCAATAGATCGAAATACTAAACTAGAGATGTTGTACTTCGTCTCCGATAGACAAGGTGGACTTGGTGGGAAGGATATTTATGTAGCTAATAAGAAGGAAGATGGCACTTTTAGCAGTCCTAAACTTGCTCCAAATATCAACACTGCCGGAGATGATCTTTCACCATTTTATCATACTGGGACGGGGACTTTATATTTTAGTTCTAATGGTAGAAAAAGCTTAGGCGGATTTGATGTGTATAAAGTAGATCTTTCTCCCAATGCCGTGAGCAGTGAGATTGAGCATCTTAGTTACCCGATCAATAGTAGCTTCAATGATATTGATTTTACAATCAATCAAGATGAGACACAAGGATACTTTGCATCAAATAGATTGGGTTCTAATTTTATTGAAAAAGCTAGAGAAGCATGCTGCAATGATATCTACAAAGTAGATCTAGACCCAAGCTTATATGATTTGCAAGCATTGACTTTTGATAAAGAAACTGGCTTGAATCTAAATGGTACTACTGTAGAATTGATTCAAGCAGAATCTACTCTGGAGTCAGATACCCACGATGCGAATAACCAGTATGATTATAAAGTAAGAAAGAATAAAAAGTATATCATCAAAGCAAGTAAGTTGGGATATGCCAGCACAGAGGTCGAAGTGACTACAGAGAAGATTGATATGGAAGACTTAATCAGCAAGCTGTACTTGGAGCCTTTCAAGTTGGATCTATTGGCGCTTACTTATGACGCAGAGTCAACAGAACTCTTGAAAGGAGCTACCATCAAGTTGATAAAGTGTGACGTCATAGAGGGGGAGACTAAAACCAATATGGAGTCCAATGATTTTAGTTATAAGAATATCCTTCCAGAGGATTGTTATAAACTATTGGTTACAAAAGATGGGTATGTGCCCCAAACTGTAACCGTAAAAACGGATCCGCTCACAGGAAACAAAACGATCACGGAGAAAATATTCCTTAAGAAGGTACCGCCAGTAACAAGACTTACTTTAGAAGGGTATCTGCCAATGCCATTATATTTTGATAATGATGAGCCAGAAAGAAGAACAACTGCTACAAGGACTAATTTGAATTATATTCAAACAAATGTTACTTATCAAAGGCAAGAGGATTTGTTTAAAAGAAAAATTTCTAAGGGTTTAAGAGGAGAGCAGAAGATGCAATCTGAATATGAAATTGAGCAATTCTTTAGTGCGAAAGTTTCTCCAGCAGCATCGACATTAGTGAGCTTTACTGATCACTTGTTGAAATACTTGGAGCAAGGTAATGTTGCAGAAATTATTATCAAAGGTTATGCAAGCCCATTAGCAAAGGATGAGTACAACTTTAAGTTGGCGCAAAGAAGAATTTCTAGTATTGAAAACCACTTTGCTTCATATAAAGGAGGGGTTTTCAAGAGGTTTATTGATCAGGGTTTATTAAAGGTAACTATGGCGCCCTATGGTGAGAAGTTGTCCAATAGTGGAGTTAGTGATAATCCAAGAGATCAAAAGAATTCCATTTATAGTGTACCCGCTTCTTTAGAAAGAAGAGTGGAGATAATTGAATTGAAATAAATACGAATTACATTATTCGCTTTTTATAAACGAAGAATCATGATAAAGTTTAAAAACATAAAAATGTCCAAACAGCTTTTAGGAGAGATAAAGTACAAGTTGATATGCTTGTTTTTTATGGGAAGTTTTTTGTTCAGCACAGATTTATCAGCTACACATATAGTAGGGGGTGGATTGACTTATAAATGCTTGGGAGGTGATCAGTATGAGGTGACATTAAAACTATATAGAGATTGTTTTTTTGGATCATCAGATGCTTATTTTGATGACCCTGCTTCCATTGGAATATTTGATGGAGAATCTAATTTTAGAATAGGAGAGGTGCGAATTCCGCTAGGAGTTCAAAATGATACACTAGAAGTAGTCATTGCGGATACATGTCTTTTTGTGCCTGCTACGGTTTGTGTACATACCACTACTTATGTAGAAACGATTACTCTGCCCCAGCGCCCAGGTGGCTATACCTTGGCCTATCAGAGATGCTGTAGAAACCAGACAATTCTAAATATTGTGGAGCCACTTGAAACAGGGGCTACCTTTATTTCTTCCATATCGGCAATTGCATTAGAGGAGTGCAATACCCAGGCAGTATTTAATACCTTTCCGCCTTTGTTTATTTGTGTAAACGAACCCGTTGATTATGATCATTCGGCCATAGATGTAGATGGAGATTCATTGGTGTACAAATTATGTACTCCGTTTAATGGTGCTTCGTCTACTTCACCACAGCCTCAGCCACCTGCATCACCACCATATGATCCTGTGGTATATCAGGCACCATATAACTTAAGTAATTTATTAGGAGGAGATGCATTGGCCATTGATCCTAATACGGGTTTGCTTACAGGAGTGCCAAGTATTATAGGACAGTTTGTAGTAGGTGTCTGTGTAGAAGAGTATCGTGATGGAGAATTAATAAGTGAGACTCGAAGAGACTTCCAATATAATGTTGGGGATTGTGGGATCGTGGAAGCAGTCATAGGAAATGCAAGTACACAATGTAATGATCTTACCACTTCATTTATAAATAATAGTACAAACTCTACAGTCTTCAATTGGGATTTTGGTGATCCTACGACGACCAATGATGTGTCTACTGAATTTCAACCTACCTATACTTATCCAGATACGGGTGTATACAATGTGGTACTAACAGTAGAAGTAGGTAGTGAATGTGAAGACGTGCTCAATTTTCCATTGTATGTAAAAAACACTACAGTGCAACCAAGCTTTAATATGGTGACTTTTGAATGTGAAAGTGGAGACATTATCGTTGCACTGGAAGATACCTCAACGGAACCAGATACTAGGTTTGATGTTGTTGGTTGGAATTGGACTTTGAGTGATGGACAATTTTCAAATGAGCAACATCCTGTTTTTGTGGTTTCCAATAATGGGCAAAATATAACAGCTACTTTAGAAGTAGAATCAAGTGATTCTTGTTCTGAATCTACAAGTCAAACTGTAAGTCCAGGTGATAATAACCTTGGCAGTTTGACGAGTCCAGCTACTATCTGCGATGGTCAGTCAGTCGAATTGTATCCAGAGTACTTAATGTTGAATCAAAATTTAGTTTATTCTTGGTCACCAGGTACTAATCTATCTGCTACCGCAATTGCGAATCCAAGTGCAAATCCTACTTCTACGACGATATACACACTTACAGTTACTGCGCCAGGCACGGGATGTAATGCGCTGATTGAAAAGGTAGTTAATGTCGGAGATTTTACTGCGCTTAATATAGAAGCTGTTCTTACAGATGATAATGGAAATCAAACTACTGTAGATGGCAGTAGTGGTTCTATTATAGTGTGTGACGGTCAAAATACAATGTTGACCGTAACTAATTCTGCATCTGCTATTACCACTGTAGAGTGGCTTGATCAAAACGGCAACGTGATTTCTAATGATGTTTCAGTTACCGTTAATCCAAACGGGTCAACCACTTACTCTGTTAATGTCGTTGACGAAAATGGGTGTAACGGGAATGCACAAATCACCATACAACCTTCTACCGTAAATGTGAGTATTGAAGAAATTGATAATCCAGGCAGTGGGTCGGGAATCACAGATGTGGATGGAGACGGTACACTTGATTTGTGTGTCGGAGAATCCTCCTTATTAAATGTAGCCAATCTGAATCCATCGGATCAGTTGACCTATCAGTGGACTGCTAGTCCAGGCGTTATTACTGCTGGAGGCAACACTGCTAATCCAAGTATCTTTGGACTCGAAGAGGGCATCTATACGCTTGTGTTGAATACTACTAACCAATTTGGTTGTAGCAGTCAAAATGAAGTACTCATTAGTGTACACGATATAACTGATTTGGAAATTCAAGGTACGCTTAATGATCTTGGGGATAATTCATCAACAACGATTACTGGGGAAGACGAATTGGTGAATTGTAATGGAGATAACTCTACCATTATTTTATCAGAAACAGCTACCTCCAATAATGGAAATGTGTCCATTACCTGGACAGATAATAATGGGAATGTTGTTGGGTCTGGACCTACAGTAGATGTGTCTCCATTTGGTGATGTGACTTATACAGTGACAGTGACTGACCAGTTTGGATGTTCAAAGTCTGAAGAGTTTACGGTATTGGGTAATCCTGTAGATATAACTATTTCAGAATCTACCTTAGGAGGAGGAGATGGAAGTGAGTTGTCAGATACTGATGGGGACGGTGATCTGGACTTATGTATAGGTCTGAGTGGATCAATCGATGTGAGTAACAATAATTCAAATGACATGCTTACCTATGCATGGACGGGCTCCATAATTACGTCTGGTGCGAATACTGCAAATCCTAGCTTATCTTCATCGATGCCAGGACAGCACTTGTTAACATTGATTACGACCAATCAATATGGATGTACACAAACGGATTTAATAGATGTGGATGTGTTTGATCCAAACGCGGTATTAGATTTTACAACAGAGCAAGATTGTGCAGGGACTACTATTTCATTTACTTCAGGAAATACGAATGCAGAGTTTTATACTTGGGACTTTGGAGATGGGCCGGGTTCTACACTTACAGGAGTCCAATCTCCGAGTTATACATACAGTGAGCCTGGTATATATGAAGTGACATTAACTCCGCTTCCAGATTTGCCTTGTGATTTGCCTAGCTTGACTACTAGTGTAGAGGTTGCAGAGACCTTGGTAGATATTGATTTTGATATTGAATATATAGATTGTACTGCTGAGTCTATTACGATACGATTTACAGATGTAACAGTCACTCAAATTGGGATGATTACAGATAGAGAATGGATATTTGGAGATGGCCAGACATCCAACGCTATTAACCCCGTTATTACTGTTACTCAAGAGGGATCATTTAATGCCATATTGAATGTACTCAATAGTGCTAACTGTGATGGATCTGCGACTAGGACGTTCGACATCAACTTTATCGATGTATCTGGAATACCAGAAGAGATTATAGCTTGTCCTTTGGAGGGGCCAGTACAGTTAAATTCAGCTCCGGATAATACTTTGTCTTATCTGTGGCAGCCAGCTACTGGATTGGATGATGCGACTTCAGCAAACCCAATAGCAGATCCTAGTCAAACAACTATATACACCGTTAGAATCACAGATGCGAATGGAGTTGATATTTGTGAAGTGGATAGAATGGTGACAGTTGTAGTACCAGATGTGATTGGTATTGATGTCGATGCTGAAGGAACCAGTTCTGGCGAAATCACTTTGGATGACAGCTCAACAAGTAATACAATTGTGTCTTGTGAAGCAGAAACTATTACGCTTTCTACAAGCACCACGACAGGAACGGTAAACGACTTTAATATAGAATGGACTACATCTACTGGTGAAGTAATCAGTGACACAGGAAGTATTTCTGTTGAGCCGGGAGCTACAGAAACATATACTGTAACCTATACAGATACTTTTGGATGTACAGAAACCAGTATGGTGACTATAGAGGGTGGGCCTGTTGACATCACCATTGACGATAGCTTTATTACTGATGGAGAAGGAAATGGTATTGCAGGTATCCTTAATGATGATGGATTTTTAGAGTTGTGTACAGGAGAGTCATTTGAAATTATGGTTTCCAATTTGGATCCAGTGGATGAACTTACATATACTTGGTCAGGTGATAATCAGATCATTTTAGGAGGAGCCAATAGCAACTCCCCAACTATTAATGCCAGCGATGCGGGTACATATGTACTGTATCTGGATACTGAAAATCAATTTGGTTGTACTCAAAGTGATACCATCAATGTGAATGTGATTGATTCCAACACTGATTTATCTTTTGAAGAGATCAAGGATTGTAATGGGGTGACGGTATTGTTCACCAATACCAGTACAGGAGTTAATGATGACTATATATGGAGCTTTGGTGATCCAGGCGATCCTAATGCCAGTTCATCAGATATTGATCCTAGCTATACTTATCCTGGAGTAGGAAGCTATACGGTTACTTTGGGCTTGAATACTCAGGTGACTTGTGTTGCTGACTTTGTGCAGCCCGTTGAAATTGTAAGCCCAATTTTATCTTCTGATTTTAGCTATGACTATATCGACTGTTCGGAGGATGGAGTTACTGTTCAGTTTACAGAGGAGTCTTCAAATCCTCAAGACAATACCAATGCATACTTATGGGACTTTGGTAACGGAATGACTTCAGACGAAGCAAACCCAATATTGACGTTCGATAGTGATGAAGAGCTGAATGTTTCCTTGACGGTATTCACGGAAATAGATTGTGAGTCTATTTCATTAGTTCAAAATGTTGTGATCAGCATTATTGACGATATACAAGCACCTGCTTCGATCTTAGCCTGTGAAAACGATGGGCCACAAATTATAGATATGGATAGTAATCCAAACTATACTTATCAATGGTCTCCAGCTGCGGGTCTAGATGACCCTACATCCGCAACACCGATTGCTGATCCTGGAGTGACGACTACTTATACTGTAACGATTACAGATATTTTTGGCAGTATACCATGTAGTACAGTCCGCACAATAGAAGTGTTTGTACCGGAAAGTATCGAGCTGACAGTGCCAGACGATTTTGAAACGGACTGTGGAGATGAAGCTACCTTGACCGTGAGTTCGGCAAATGCCAATCTTACATATGAGTGGACACTCGATGGTGAGCTGCTGGGTGAAGAGGCCGAATTAGAATTAGATAATCTGTCAGGACCAGGATTATATACCGTGACAGCTACGGATGAAAATGGATGTGAACAGACAGCGGATGTTACTATTACAGGAACTCAGCTTGATGTAGATATAGATAACCTACAGTTTTTATGTGAAGATGAATCGGGTGAACTTTCAGTGATCGTAAGTAATGATCCTAATGATGACTTGACAGTCAACTGGATTGGTCCAAACATTATTTCAGGAGGAAATACCCTCAACCCAATCATTAGTACAGAGGATGCTATCGAAACGACCTACACGGTAGAAGTAGAAAATCAATTTGGTTGTGGTACTTCTGAAGAGGTGACAGTGATAATATTAGATAATGAACCAGTAGGAGACTTTGTGAACTATGGTCAATGTGAAGGCCTCACTATCAGCTTTTTTAATGGTAGTCCAAATGCACCTTATTATATCTGGGATTTTGGGGATGGTTCACCAACAGTGAACGAAGCAAACCCAATGCATACCTATGCAGCAGCAGGAAACTATGACGTAACGCTGTCTTTGCCTAATGAAGCTGACTGTGCAGATGGAGGTATAGCAAGTTTTACAATACCCGTATTAGTTGAAGATGATATCAACTTCATTGCAGATTTTGATTTCAACTATGATCAATGTGATAGCGAAGGAGTTATTTCGTTTACTGATATCTCTACATCAAGTAATCAAGGGGAGATCATTGCATGGGATTGGGAGTTCAGTACCATGGAAACTTCCAATGAGCAGAATCCTTCTATTGATATTGCGGACAATCAAGTTATCACTGTTACATTGACCGTGACTACTGATGCAGAATGTACCGCCACGGTTACTAAAGAAATACCGCTTACTTTAATCGATACGCAAGTAATGATCGAAGATCAACTTTCATGTATAAACAAGGAAGTGGAGCTCAATCCAAATCCAAATGATAACTATTCCTACAGTTGGTCTCCAACAGCAGGCTTAAGTGATCCGAATTCTTCAAACCCGACTGTGACGGCAACGTCTACTACGACTTATTCCGTAACGATTACTGATGAAGATCAAGGTTGTACTTCTGTGCAAACCATGATACTTACTGTGCCTGAGGAAATTGATTTAGCAGTTACGGATGATCAGCAAGGTTGTGAAGAAGTACTATTTAATATAGGAGCGACTTCTGATGTAGGCAGTACCACTTATGAGTGGACTTTAGATGGTCAAGTAGTAGGAAATACGGCTAACTTAGATGCGGTAACAGGACGACCAAATGTTTATACAGTAGTAGCGACAGATGAATTTGGATGTCAGGAAACAGAAACCGTAACCTTATCCAATTATGAAGTATTGGCAGCACTCGGAGCAAATGAAGAAATCCTCTGCCTTGGTGATCAGTTGGTATTAGAAATTGAAAATCCTTTGAGTGGATCTGATGTACTTACTTATGAGTGGGCAGGTGATGCGCTTGATTTATCAGATCCATCAGCACCTGTAGCGAATCCTACAGAGACTACATTATACCAAGTTGTGATTACAAATCAGTTTGGTTGTACCGCTATTGAATTTGTAAATGTAGAGGTCGTCGATATCAATGACGGCCTAGGTGATGCCTTAGCAGATCCTGATACCATCTTTATTGGCAATACAACACAGCTCACTGTGAATGATATAGACGGTCTAAACTATGTTTGGTCCAACGGCGGATCACTAGATAATGACAATGCATCGGATCCAGTAGCTTCACCAGAAGAAGATACTGAGTATACTGTACTGGTTACAGATGAAAATGGATGTATCACAGAAAGAACAGTTACGGTAGTCGTTCTTAATAGAGCTTGTGATGAACCTTTCATCTTCTTTCCAAATGCATTCTCTCCTAATGGTGATGGAGAAAATGATATGCTAAGAGTGAGAGCAAAAGACTCCTTTGTAGATGAGGTATACTGGATAGTCTACAACCGTTGGGGAGAAAAAGTATTTGAGTCCAACAGTTTAAATGAGACTTGGGATGGAATGTATAAAGGCGAGTTGGTATCCCCAGATTCGTATGGATATTATCTGCGTGTGAATTGTACAGATGGAGATGTATTCGAGAAAAAAGGTAATGTAACTGTACTGCAGTAATGCAGAAACTAAATGACAATAAGTGGGCGCTTCGATATTTTTCGGAGCGCCTTTTTTTGTGTTGAAGAGTTAAGGAGGTATTATTTTTTTGTTAAACATGTTAATTGAAAGTAAAGAGCGAGTAAATGAGATTATATTCGAATTTAATTTCAACCAAAAACTCTGATATGAAAACCATTCTTACGATTTCCATTATGTTCTTTTTTGCGATATGCCTTCAGGCGCAATCTTATAATTTCAGTGTTGGCAAAAGAAATTATGAAAAACTACAGGAGAGTACCTTACTAATTAATGAGCCCTTGTGGGATGATCCCGAATTTAATATTCCTTTAGAAATCGAATTCACATTTTTTGATCAAAAACTAGAATATTTATATTGCGATGACGATGGAGCTCTTTATTCAGATTCAATACGCTGGGATAGTTATGATGGCATAGTACCGTTCGGTGCAGACTTAATGGACAGAAGTAATGACTTTAACTTTGGAAGCCAAGCTAACTCCCTTTCTAATATTTCTTACGTCGTACAAGGTGAAGTAGGCACAAGAGTGCAAAAAATTGAATGGGATAATGTTGGTTTTTATCTTGACATTGAACAGGATGGTGTATCTACAGATTTTGTTAATTTTCAACTATGGTTATATGAAGAAACAGGAACTATTGAAATACATTTTGGAGAAATGAGTGTAAGTAATCCTGATTTAGTTTTCGAAGACTTATCAGGACCGCTAATAGGATTATTTAATGAATTTGATGAGGATACAGAAACGGTAGGAGAATTTATTTAATTGGGGACCCTCAAAATCCGATCTCTGAATCGTCTACAGTTCTCGATTATTATGATTTTAATACTATTGTGGGTACTCCTACAAATGGTACCGTCTATAGGTTTGAGAGAGGCTCAGTAGCGGTCAATAATGTTGCCCCAGTCCAAGATAAATATATCCTAAGTCCAAACCCAGCAACAGATATACTTAGCATAGGTCAAAATA
>CALJVI010000050.1 GCA_937974575.1 uncultured Saprospiraceae bacterium
ATTTTTAATATAGTTGCTTACATCAAGATTCATAGTGGTTTGCATTACATTTTATGATTGCATATAGATCCTACAAGGTAAAAATCAGGTAAAAGAATACCCAGCAAACATCAAAGTTTTCAACAAAATACAGCAAAGTGATTTACATCAATACACCACCAAACCATCATCCCTACCCTCGGCGTGGCGAAAGCCTAAGCCCTGCAAGCGGAGCGCGCGAGGGGTGAGGGGCTGAAGTGGGATCGCTCTTTTTCTGAGCGAGCAAGAACGGAAGACCCGACGCCGTCCTTTTTCAGGACTGGCGGCACCTCCAAATACTAGTGATCTAGATGTTAATAAGATGATTTAAGGGACTGGTTTATTGGAATATGATGGACAAAAAGCAGACCTTTGTGCTTATTTAATAGAATGTAGAATACCATGAGAATAGGGCTTACATTATGTATTTTGTTATTGGCGGTGATGACACAGGCGCAGTTTGTGATAAAGGGCAAAGTATTGGAGGCCTCGTCCAACACACCAGTAGATTTTGTAACCGTACTAGCCAAGCAGGTCGATGGTGATAAACTCTTGCAGGGGGTAACTACCGAGGACGGGGGTAGCTTTGAGATCAAAGTCAAGACTAAAGAGGTGTATCTCGAATTGAGCTTCATAGGATTTGAAGACAAGGTAATACGAGACTTGGTCTGGGTCAATAAAGTGGCTGCACTGGGCGACATCTATATGGGAGAAAATGCAGAAGTGCTGGACGAAGTGGTCGTGGCCGCCGAGAGATCTACTACCGAATTCAAACTGGATAAGCGAGTATTTAATGTCGGCAGCGACTTGAGTTCTTCGGGATCAAGCGCGCTAGAGGTACTCAATAATGTTCCCTCCGTAAACGTAAGCGTGGAAGGAGACATCACGCTGCGAGGATCGACAGGTGCACAAATATTGATCAACGGAAAACCATCCGTACTAGCCGATGGCTCAAATAATGCGCTAGGAAGTATCACTGCTGATATGATCGAAAAGATAGAAGTAATCACCAATCCGTCTGC
Source organism: uncultured Saprospiraceae bacterium (assembly GCA_937974575.1). Taxonomy (GTDB): domain Bacteria; phylum Bacteroidota; class Bacteroidia; order Chitinophagales; family Saprospiraceae; genus JALZVN01. The sequence continues at coordinate 1,041 of CALJVI010000050.1, forward strand.
TAAATATGAAGCTGAAGGCTCCGCAGGCATCATCAATATCGTGCTCAAAAAAGATGAGAAAAAAGGGGTCAATGGCTCGGTATCGATCAATACGGGGATCCCGCAAAACCACAGTATCGGCTTCAGCATGAATCGCCGTACAGAAAAGTGGAACCTGTTTTCGCAGGCCGGATTTGGGTATAGAGAATTGCCTACTCAGAGTGAAAATATAAATCGTGATCTCCTCAAGGGAACTGAGGTGAGTTCTATCGGAGAGGAATTTAGAAATGAATTTTTCTACAACTTCAACTTGGGTACCGACTATTATATCAATCCGCTCAATGTCATCACCCTGTCGGGGAGCTTTGCTTATGAGGTGGAAAAGCAGCCCTCCGAAACAAACTTTAGATCCATGGACGAGGATGGCAATCTAAAAGAATGGCAACGGCGCGAAGTCACGGAAGCCACGAATCCAAAAATCCAATATGAACTACAGTATAAAAAAGACTTTGAAGATCATGAGGATCACCAATTGCTATTTAGTGCGATAGGCAGATTTTTTGGTAAAGATCAGTCCTCTAGTTTTAGCAATGAATTTAGCGAAGGGCTAAGCGACCAACCAGACCAGCGCACAGCAACTAACTTTAACGAGGGAAAGTATACGTTCAATCTAGACTACACTCGACCACTAGACTCTATCTGGACGATAGAGCTGGGCGCGCAATATCTGGACAATGATGTCAACAATGATTTTGAAGTAAGCAACCAGGATAGTCAAGGGGAGTATGTGATAGATGAGGGCTTGACCAACATCTTTGAGTATACGCAGGATGTCCTAGGAGCGTATGCTACGGTAGCCTATGAAAGAAGTGTATGGGGACTGAAGGTAGGCTTGCGCGTAGAGAATACAGATTTGAATACTTTCTTGGTCAATACCGAAGAGGAAAATAACCAAAACTTTACTAACCTCTTTCCTTCCATTCATAGTTCTTACAAATTGAGTAAGCGGGTCTCATTTCAAGCGGGATACTCTAGGCGAATATACAGACCTCGTATGTGGAGCCTCAATCCATTTTTTAATATCCGAAACAACTTTAATGTTAGAGCGGGCAATCCCAACCTACTGCCTGAGTATACAGACAGCTATGAGGTAGGCGCCATCTTTATCATGGACAAAGTCTCCTTCAATACCAATATTTACTACCGATACACGACCGATAAGATAGATCGTGTATCAAGCTTTGAAGATGGTGTGAACTTTTGGCGCCCTCAAAATATTGGCACCCATAAAGCACCCGGTATAGAGGCCAACTTTAAATACCGACCATCAAAAAAGATTGTTTTTAATGGAGATGCCAACTACAATATATTTATACGTGAAGGAAGATTGGGAGATCAAAATTTTGACTTTACGGCTAGTCAATGGTTCGGAAAACTATCGACTAAGTACAAGGCTTCGAAGGCTCTAGACATGGAATTGACTGGTAGATATGAGTCAGAGGAACAGACCATACAAGGGGTCCGAGCGGACAATCTATATGCGGACTTTGGCTTGAAGTATAAATTGAAAGGCGGAAAGAGTGTTTTTAATTTGAGTGTACGTGACATCTTTGCTTCGCGCATAAGACAGACGACTATAGACCAACCTGACTTGTTTCTTTTCTCTTCTCGTCAGAGGGGACGATTTATCACCTTGGGGTATAGTTACAATTTTGGAAAGGGTGAAGCGATGCAGTATTCTGGTAGAAGGAGGCGATAA
>CALJVI010000051.1 GCA_937974575.1 uncultured Saprospiraceae bacterium
ACTGAGGTCAATGTTATGTTTCTCTCTTGTAGAAATTTATTTTTATCATTGGTATTTAAAAAACTAATATCCTCAACATAGCCTTTTGCTTCAAAGCTCAACTGATAGTTGCGATTGGGCAATAATCTAAAATTGTACTTACCCTCTTCTGCGAACTTTGTTGACAACAAACGACGATCTTCCGTTTTTGCTTTCAACTCATAAAGATATACTTGCACCTCTTCTATCAAGTTTAAATCTTGTTGATCGGTAATTAGACCTTCAACAAAAAAGTGAGGAGGCAAAATATTGAAGGTAAAAATATCTTCATCGGTACTAGTCAGTTTATTGTCCCCAAAAGCACGATTAGAAACAAAATAACCTTCCGTACTATTATGCGCTATAGTATAATACTTCTCGTCTGCTCCTGTATTGATGGGCATACCCATATTCTCTGCTGGAGACCACTTTACTTTATCGCCTACCGCCTTAAACACATCAAATCCACCCATAGTCAAATGTCCATCCGAACTAAAATATAATACGCCTTCTTGATTGTTATAGAATGGTGTAATTTCATTTCCAACAGTATTGATATTTGGTCCTAAGTTAATAGCTTGTCCAAATTCTGCTTGAGCATCTCCTGTTGGGCGAGACGAAAACCATAGATCCATCCCTCCTTGACCACCTGGTCTATTGGATGCAAAATAGATCTGTTGCTCTCCGTTCTGTTCAATAATAAATGGTTGTGTATTGGTTGCATCCTTATGATTTATATTGGAGCTTAATCTTTTGGCTGCACTCCACGCTTTTCCTTTATTCTGTGTGACATAGATTTCACATCTAGAAGAAAGTCCTCCCCATACTTGTTCATCATTACAGACTGTGAAAAACATTTCCGATTCATCAGGTGAGACAACAGCATTGCAAAGGTGCTTACCATTAAATCCTTTAAGTCCTTTTACAGATATGCCTTCAGACCATTTTCCATCTCTCCATTCACTAGATTTGATAGAAGCGTTCCCTCCAGAAAGCGTAGAATAATAAAACTTAGTTTCGGATACATGAAATGGAGCAAAATCTGGCCTCTGGCTATTAACATTAGCTGTCAACTGGCTAATATTTATATCATATGGCTTTGCTTCAAAACCCTCTGCTTGCTCTAATGCAAACTGACAACCCATAATTTCTTTATTGATCTGAGCTTCTTTTTTAGCATTCTTTCCACTGACAACATCAAGACATGAAGCGAAGACGATCATTGCTTGTTCGAATTGATTACTTTGCTTCAAACTAAAAGCATAGTTTAGTTTTGAGCTTTTGTATTTTGGATTATCTACTACTGCAGCATAGACACGTGATGCATTCGTAAAGTCACGCTCCAGCATATAGTTATCCGCTGCGCTGATCAGGAGATCTCCTCTCTGAGGTTTTAAAGCAAATGCTTTTTCATATGCTGCACCAGCCTTTGCGTATTGACGCAACTGGATCAATTCTTCTGCTTTCTTTTTGTAAGCCTTCCAAGAAACGGATGTAGACTTTTGCCCAAAACTGAGTGTGCAAATAGATAGCCCAAGGATAAGTAGGAGTAATCTGTTCATTATGTAAATTTTTTCGTCTGCTAATTAGAGTAACTCTTTTAATACTTGGGGCAAGTACTGATGCTCCAAAGCCAATACCTTTTTTGCAATCTGCTCTGGTGAATCAGATTTCTCCAATTCACAAGCGGCTTGAAAAATGACTGCTCCGTCATCGTACCTTTCATTTACGTAATGTATGGTGATTCCGGTTTCGTTTTCACCTGCTTTATGCACAGCTTTATGCACATTCATTCCGTACATCCCCTTTCCACCATACTTTGGTAATAAAGCTGGGTGTATATTTATAATCTTATTAGGATAAGCTGATACCAGATAAGCAGGTATTAGCCATAAAAATCCAGCTAAGACTATTAAGTCAATTTTGTGTTTTGCTAAGGTGGTGGTGATTTTATCCGAATGATAAAAATCTTCTCTTGCAGCTATATATGTAGGAATTTGATGCGCTTGCGCCAGATCCAACACTTTAGCTTCCTTACGATTTGACAGGATGAGACCTATTTTTACAGATGGGTCGTCTTTAAAAAATGTGATTATTTTCTCGGCGTTGCTACCTCTACCTGATGCAAATATTGCAATAAGGCTAGGTGCCGCTCCCTTCTCTGATTTTTCCAATGGCCTATGTTCTGTTTTATCTAAACTCGAATAGTAAAGATAAATAAAAATCATCATTAAACGTATAATTTAATGTGTAAGGCCTAATCACTTACTATTCAGCATTTTATTCTAATAAAATCCGTCCAATACGGAAAGTATTTTTATGCTCTCCATAAAAAATGAGCTCCTTCTTACCTATTTGCTTTGTAAGCCTAGGTCTGACTCGAGTTTCCATTTCCAGATTACTGGCCAATAGATTTATCTCTAGTTCCCCAAGTTTGTTGATTGTAGCCAGAGCCAAGCCATAACCGTTATAGCTGTTGCTTAATATTTTTCTACTAGCGCTATTATCTGTTTCAAAAAGTCCCAACCGCTCATTAAAGACCATGTATATCTTATCTTGATAGGCCGCATTGCCAAAAGATAAATACTCTGCTCCATATCTATTGAGGGCAGTTTGATATTTTGGAACAGCATTGGCCCAGCGAATAGATCCATCTGGGTCAATATTGACCACCATTATATCATTATAATAATAAGTAGAGTCGCCTGCATGAAAATTATTTCTCCTATTGAAAGTGGTCCTATTGTTTAGATCAAAGGAGTTATTGAAATTATCGTAAGTCTCATAATTTTGTGCAAAATATTGTTCTGCGATAATTACTGCCCCTCCATCTGACCTGAGTATAACATCTCTAAAATCATAAGAGTAAAGTGCAGGATCATTTTGATCATTGCCATCTGTGGCTCGTCGCTCTAGCTTGCTCTTTGCTTTCTCACTCATATTGAGCGTGATAAAATCTAAATCAAAAGGAGTAAAACTCTTTTCTTCTATAGTTTTATTTGCATCATCGATTCTAAAGAAGACTATACCAAGTATAGATTGCATAAGGTCAAGACGGGCTCCAGTGTTAGCTCTTGATTTTTTGTTAGAGAAAAAACCAGTACAGGTAATTTGTCTTTTCTTGTCCACTTCAAAAGTCAAGTCTGAGATAAATTTTTCTCGATCATTCAATTGGTATCTCTCTTTTTCTTCCCCTTGGGCAGAAAAGCTTTCTAAGACAAACTCATAGTTAGGTTTTTGCTTTACCGAATTTCTTCTCTTCTCAAAATAATGCTTTCCTAAGATATAGAAGTTGCCATCATTATCTACTTCAAATTTGATACGCTCGTAAAGTTTTGATTCATAAGGTAGATTGATTCTCTTCTTCCAAAGAAGATTGAAATTTTCATCAAATACACTTATTTTGGCTTGTTCGTTTTCAGATCTCTTTACTGGCAAATCATGAAAAACTAGTACCTTGGAACTATCCCTGCTGTGCTTTATCTTAAAGTCTCCAGCAAACATTGCACTTTTAGAATCTATTTCTCCTATCAGAATAATATCGTCAGAAGGAGAAAATTTCTCATCTAGTAATTGAGCGAACAAATAATTTTTTCGCTTAGCCAGATTAAAAAATGAGCTTATTAAATAAAGCTTACCTTTTACATTAATGATTTCATGAAAAGTGCGTAACTTTTTCTGATACTTGAGATCTATATCAATTGCCTTATCCAGCTTTAGACTTTCGCGATCATAAGACTCTATGATAACGCTTTTCATTTTGGCACCTATTGCTCCTGTGAGGGGGTTTGCAACATAGCTCTTACGCAGTAAATACACATGTTTACTATCTGCGAAAACTATAGATTCTAATACTGTGGCTTTAGGTATATTATATTGCTCACTTAATTGAATATCAGCAAAGGCATCATCTTGAGCATAGTTGTAGGACAAAAAGGTCGAGATGAATAGTCCAACCCAGCAAATTTGTAGAAGAACTTTTTGATTCATTTATCCCTTTTGTATACTCCTATAATTAATGGCGCTGGAAGGATCTAACTTTGTACAAATTTTTAATACGTCGCTTTTCTCTGTGCTGGTCCCAGCTCTAAAGATATCGATCAATTCATTTCGCTTAGCATTAAAAAACATTTGAATGATCATACTATTGGGCAATGCATCTCCAACCTTCTTTACACTCTGCATCGCTTTTAGAATATTTGCTCTACCAAGCTCTACATTCTTCGGCATCATATCCAAACCTCTCAAATGATAGTCATATACTGCGTATCGCAATTCCTTTGCTCTAGGATTGAGGATGTTTTCCAAGATCCAATATCTATTTCTATTGCTATCTTTTGGTCTCCAACCTGGATTGGAACTAGCTACATTGGAGGGGATAATATTGATTATATTTTGTGCTTTTTGAAAGTACTCCTCACCACCCAAAGGTTCAAAAGAGTCATAATCCATTCCTAATATCACGTACATATAAAATCCAATCACAGAGGTAAGATTATCATTGAAGTTGTTTTCCGAAAATTCTAATGGTTGGTACTGCTCGTATCTAAAGGTAACGTCACCATCTACATGAGTCAACAAAGCAGTCTCCAAACTACTGCCAAAAACGGGGCGCACAGACTGAATAGCCAAATCAGCCTTGAAGCTGGTTGCAGAAAGCTCTTCTGTAATGGTCAACTGGATATTACCTTTTATTCTTTCTGTCTGTTCAAAAACATCACCAGTCCACTTGCGACTATTGATAAAGTTTTCCAATTGATTTTCCAAATCCTGAAAAACTCTAGGATCCACAATCTGTAACTTTGGGGTATTGACGACCACCTCAAATTCGAATTCTTGGGCGAAAATAGGATTCCAAATAGCCATAAAAGCTAAACCTAAGAATGTGTATATCAGTGAAGTCTTTTTCATCTTTTATTTTTTTGGACTCGCCAATTGTTCTGTTAACCGAACAATGTCTAGAGCCACTTCTTTTTTGGATTTGAGTTTAAACTTGTGAACTCCACCCTGCTTATCAAAAATAGTAACCTTGTTGGTATTGTGTGCAAAACCTGCACCTTTATCTTTTAAAGAGTTCAACACGATCATGTCAAAGTTCTTTTTCTTCAATTTTCCTTTTGCCGAAGCGACCTCATTATTGGTCTCCAGCGCAAAGCCTATATTAAACTGTTTGCTCGTCTTGAGGCTACCCAGCTTTGCTGCGATATCCTGTGTCCGTTCCAATTCGATATTCAAGCCCCCGCCTTTCTTTTTTATCTTCTGAGAAGCCACCGTCTTGGGTGTATAATCTGCTACTGCTGCGGACATTACTGCAATGTCAGCCTTTTTATACTTCTTCACAGCTTCTTTGCACATTTGAGCAGCGGATACTACACGCACTACTTTGATGTTGGGATGATCGATTTTTATAATACTAGGTCCTAGGATCAGGTACACTTTTGCACCTTGATTGGCAAATGCGAGTGCTATCTCAGTACCCATTTTGCCCGTAGACCTATTGCCTATAAAACGCACAGGATCTATAGCTTCGTATGTCGGACCAGCAGTGATGAGTACTGTTTTTCCTTTAAATTTGCCTTGAGTGCTAGAATGCGTCTTTACAAACTGGAGGATATCTTCAGGTTCCGCCATTCGACCCTCTCCTACCAGCCCCGAAGCCAGTTCGCCATTGCCTACTGGGATGAGGTGATTGCCATAAGATTGCAGTTGCAGGATATTATCCTTTGTAGCAGGATGCTTCCACATATCCAGATCCATAGCAGGTGCGAAATATACCGGACATTTTGCTGATAAGTAGGTAGCCACTACGATATTGTCGCATAGGCCCATACGCATCTTAGCCAATGTCGTAGAGGTCGCTGGAGCCACAATCATCAAATCGGCCCAAAGGCCCATTTCGACATGGTTGTTCCAGCTATCGCCATCGATCACGCTGGTATGTACAGAATGCTTAGAAAGAGTGGAAAGGGTAAGTGGACTTATGAATTTGGTGGCAGCATTGGTCATCAATACTTTCACCTCAGCCCCCTGCTTGACAAAGAGCCGAACAAGGGTCGCAGCCTTATAAGCTGCGATACTCCCACATATACCCAAAAGAATTTTCTTGTTTGCCAGGTCCATTGCCATGGTATATTTTACAAGATTTGGGCTAAAAGGTTAGTCTACGTCGTAAGTTTTTTTCTTCTCTGGGTATCTGAAGTGCGTTTCATCATTCAAAAACTCATCCATTGCAATGATTACAGGATTAGGGATTCTCTCATAAAACTTAGAAATCTCTATTTGCTCCTTGTTTTCATGAATCTCTTCGATCGCATCAGAAGTCTCAGCAAACTCTTCAAGCTTTTGATAAAGCTCTTTCTTAAGAGCTACATTTACTTGCTTTGCACGCTTAGTAATCACAGATAGTGTTTCATAGATATTCTTATGCTCCCCTATCATTATATCCATGTTTTTAGGCTGGATACTGGGATTAAGATTTTGAACTTTAGATTTTATATCCTTCATTTCTTAATTCTTTTATTCTTTTATCTGTAGTCTTAGCGATATCTGCTAATTCACTTTTAAATCTTGTCTTGGTATACTTCTTTTTGAAGTCGCCCATCCTCTTAATAACGTCTCCAAATCGTTCTGGTTGCTTTGTCACGATACTATTATCAGCATATAAGAACAAAGACTTGATAACCATGAAGCGTACTTTCTCTGAATCTGCTGTCTCTGGAAAATCTTTTAATAGATTTTCAAATGAGCTCACAGCCGACTCATAGTTTCTCAAGTTGAAGTAAAGCTCTCCTTCTGCGTAGGCTTTTTCCTGCATTTTATTACGCATCACGTCTATGAGGCGGTTGCATTCTGCTACTCGATCGCTCGTAGGATAGGTATTCACAAACAACTGAAACTCCTCTATCGCCTTTTGCGAGTAGGTTTGATCCAATTTAGCATTAGGAGATAATCTATAGTTTGAAAAGGCTTTCATAAAATCCGCCTCTTCTCTCAACTGACTATTCAGAAACTTTGCCGAAAAATCTTTAAAGTAGAATGCCGCCAATGTATAACGCTCCAAATGAAATTGAGTGTATGCATAGTTAAAATATGCCTGCTCCGACTCCGATCTACCTCTGATAGAACCCAATACAGATTCATACAAGGTCTGTGCTTTCAAGTATTCACCATCGCCAAAGTACTTCGCAGCACTTTCTAACAATGTAGGGATGTCACCAGTTTCTTGCAACTTCTCTAATTCTGTCTTACATGAAGTTCCGAGTAACAATAGACTAAAAAGGAGGAGGAAAACACTTTTATTCATAAGGATGCAAAATTAACGCTTTTTCATTTAATACCTAGTAAAGTGTAGCTACTCACTCAAAAAGTTGGTTAATTAATGACATATTTTATAACATAACAGTAGAAGTACCGAGTTTATTGGGTTTTCAGCTGCTTTCGAGGCATTATATATATCGATATTAAGCTATTTACGGGCTATTTTTTTTGTGTTTGGGCGTGCCTCAGTCCGATCTTAGCTTGATATCTCAAAGTATAGGTATTGCATATCGGACTGAGTCGCGTCATCCAGGGGTCCGCATTCGCTGCCGTCCCCTAGCTCCGTACCTCCGCTAGGTGACTGACCCTAAGGGGTCACCCTTCCTACCGCTCACGCAAAAAAGAGTTTCTTGATAGATGGATTTGTACTCCCCTTGCAGATTGGATCATTCTCCATTCAGGATCATAAAGCCGCAGTCAGCTCCTTTTAAACATATAAGACATAGAAGAGCAACATATAAGGGCATAGAAGAAATAGACATTTATCTAATTCTTACTTTTTGCTAAGCGCTCTTTGGGGAACGCGGATGACACTGATCGAGTGGATCTACGCAGATTGGATCTTTCTTCATTCAAGATCATAGAGCTGTAGTCATAGATTAAGATAGTGTTTTAAAACCCTTAGATACTTTGTTCTGTTGCGGAAGCGAATAGCTGGAGCTCGGCAAGCGGATGCGCGCTAGAGACAAGCGATAGCAGCGGCATCCTGACTGTAGCGTAGCGAAAGTTAGGATATAGCGAATAGCGCGGTCACATGCTGACGTAGGCTCGTCCGGAGTCAGCACTGTGATGGCCCCAAATAAGGAAAACCCTCCAAAAAGTAAATGTATTATGGCTTGATGACGACCAAGCGCTTTGTCGTAATGACCTTGCCTGTCGTATCTGTAAGACTATATAAGTACGTCCCTTTGCGAAATGTACTTAGGTCTACTTTGAGCATCTTATTGCCTGAAATATAGTTGCGTTCACGGTAAGCCTCTAGACCTAAAATATTGTAAATAGTAAGTTCATAATAATCAGGCTTGAGGTTGACACAATCAAATTTTGCATAGGTGATCGCTGGGTTTGGATAAGCATATACATTCTCATATCCTTGCCTAACTTGTGTAGCTACACTAGTCATGATATCTTCACTCTTATACGTAAATGTCTCTACGTTTTCTTCCTTAGAATCCAGTGTCAAAACGGCGATAGGATCTTTTATACCTTGTGCCCAATGCGTGTAGGTAATGGTCGTATCCATACCCAAAAAACCACCTCCGCCTGCTTGACCTGCAAACTGGTCGGTCACGTCTACCCAGTCTAAAATGGGTACTTTGACCTCCAATCTAGACTCCGTAAGCTGAACACGTTTTTGTCTAAGTGTCTCGTAGGAGTTATTGCTCGGCAGCTTGACAGTACCCCAAGCATCTACCAAATCTACTCTATCAATAGTGATGCGAATACGAATAGAATCGGGTGCAAATGGCAAACTATCAATCAACTCACTAGGCAAAGCCTGTGCTGAAAAAGCAATATCTGATGCTGAACTGTAAGTATCAAAATCTAAAAAATCTAAGGGTGCTTTTTGCTCTGGCAAAGCAGGCTCAAAACGAGAAACCAAGTTGATCCCAAATCCAGTAGGATCTGGTCCCTCAAAACCTAAAACCTCAAAGTCTGTATCTGTAGCACGGTAAAAAGTCGTGCCTGTACCGATAGTTACCATGGTAGCATTTGGGAATGCAGAAATAGAATCTGCGCTTTCTGGTGTATCGTAAACTATGGTATTGGTCACCCCTGAACCTACTTGACTAAAATCCCACAACTGATCGTCACCGCTATCGGTGATCGGAATAGCACCTAGCTCCGGTACAATAGTGATGGTTGAAATAGAATCACCAACTACAGGAAAGTAGGTATTGTCCAATGTAATCTGAGCCTTTATAGCTGCAGCACTGAAGAACATAATAAAAATAAAACTTATGTATATTTTACTCATAATATCCTGTGCGGTTGTGATTAATAAAGTTAAGCTTTTCTGTGTCAAGTTTCTTGATTTAAGAAAGAATTAACACGGCTTGCATACTTAAACAGGGATGCTTTCAGACTTAAAGAACTGACTGTGTCTAGAATAGTTGCATTTTGACCAATTTTTGATAGTCTCCATTTTTCTCCATGAGGGACTCATGCGAGCCCTGTTCGATGATCTTTCCTTCCTTAAGGACAACTATTTCGTCAGCATGCTGAATGGTACTCAATCGGTGAGCGATGATAATCGCCGTACGGTTTTGCATTACCTTTTGGATAGATTGCTGTACCAAATGTTCGGACTTGGAATCCAAGGCTGAAGTAGCTTCATCCAAAATAAGTATCGGAGGATCTCGCAGTATGGCACGGGCTATGGTCAAGCGTTGGCGTTGTCCACCACTCAGCTTCGCTCCCCGATCACCTATATTAGTCTCATAGCCATTTTCGGTTTCTAATATAAAATCATGCGCATTGGCCACCTTTGCAGCATTGATCACCTGCTCTTTGGTCACATCATTATATCCAAAAGTGATATTGTTGTAGATACTGTCATTAAACAAAATGGGCTCCTGTGTAACCAGTCCAAACAAACTTCGCAGATCTTGCAGTTTTACCTTTCTAATATCTTTGCCATTGAGCATGATACTACCTGTGGTCACGTCGTGGTAACGCATTATTAAGTCGACTAAGGTAGACTTTCCTCCTCCAGATGGACCGACTAGTGCGATCACTTTTCCCTTTGGTACTTGCAAGTTTATATTATCAAGTACTAAGTTTTTTTGATCAGTATATGTAAAGGAAACTTGCTCAAAAGAAATTCCTTTTTCAAAATGAGTAAGCGGTATGGCATCAGGTGCATCTATGATGCTATTTTTTTGAAGAATGATTTCATTGACTCGATCTACCGCAGCAGTCCCTTTGCGAATATTGAAGTAAGCATTGCTTAATTTTTTTGCTGGCTCCGTTACATTCCAAAAAGCTAAAATAAAAGCTATAAAAGTAGAAGCATTTAATTCTCCTTTTTGGATCAAATCGTAACCGTAAAAAATAAGGATGGCAAAAATTCCAATTCCCAAAAATTCGGACAAGGGTGATGATAGATCTCTACGCCATAACAATCTGGTAAGCGCATCCTTGTATCCGTCATTCACTGCTAAGAATTTATCTTTCTGGTAAGACTCTGCATTGAAAGCTTTGATCACTTTGAGGCCTGATAAACCTTGTTCGAGCAAAGACATTAGCGTACCTAATTTTGACTGTGCCTGGTGCGATTGTTTTTTTAGTGCTCTACCTATGGATCCTATAATCACAGTAGAGACAGCCAATAAAATAATAACAAATAAGGTAAGTTTGGAACTGATAAAAAGCATAATCGATAATGATCCAATGATCATCAAAGGTTCTCTGATCACCACTTCGATCATGTTCAATATGCTCCACTGTATTTCGTGAACATCATTGCTTACTCTAGAAATGATATCTCCTTTGCGCTGCTCATTGAAAAAGCCCAAAGGCAAATCCATAGAATGATCAAAAAGTCTTTGACGTAAATCTCTGACCACTCCATTGCGAGCAGGGACGACAAAAAACTGGGATAGATATCGAAATAGGTTTCTAAAAAAATAAGCAGTAAGTAATACGCCTAATACAAAGCCAAGGGCATTTTTTTTGCCTTGCTCAATAATAATCTGCGAAAAGTAGTACCTGAAGTATTCCGCATAGCTATTCACATCAAAATAGGAAAAATCAGGTTTGATGGTAAGCAACTCTTCTTGGTCGAGCAGTAGATTCAAAAAAGGAACAAAAAGAGTAATCGAGAAAACAGAAAAGATTACCATCAGGATATTACACAATATATTAAGCGCTATACGATGTTTGTATGGCTTAATAAATGCTGCTAAGTCCCAGAATTTCTTCATAAATACGGTAATCCTATTTATTTCAGGATATAAAACGACAGGTTAGCAAAAAATCGTGTACGAACTTATTGATGGTATTGAAAATCAATACTTATTTTTTCTTTGTTTTTTTATCCTCGACCCCGAAGTCAAAATCAGCAAGGAATCCGGTATGGAAATCTCCTTTGCGAAATGACTCATCGCGCATGATTTTTTGATGAATCGGTACAGTAGTTTTTAGGCCTTCTATTATAAATTCATCTAAAGCTCTCTGCATCTTCTTGATACACTCTTCACGCGTTTGTGCGCGCGTGATAAGCTTAGCGATCATAGAATCGTAATGTGGCGATACGGTATACCCTGAGTATACATGAGTATCTACACGGACACCATGCCCCTTGGGAGAGTGAAAAGAGGTAATCTTACCTGGCGAAGGTCTAAAATCATTGTAGATATCTTCTGCATTGATTCTGCACTCCATAGCATGCATAGTAGGCTCGTAATTTTTCTTACCAATCTTCTCGCCTGCTGCAATCTTTATTTGTTCTTTGATCAAATCATGATCAATCACTTCTTCGGTTACTGTGTGCTCCACTTGAATACGAGTATTCATTTCCATGAAGTAAAAATTCCTATGTTTATCCACAAGAAACTCTACTGTACCAACACCTTCATAGTTAATGGCTTCCCCTGCTTTAATCGCAGCTTCACCCATTTTTTTACGAAGAGATTTTGTCATGAAAGGAGAAGGAGATTCTTCTATCAATTTTTGATGTCTTCTCTGTATAGAACAGTCTCTTTCGGACAGGTGGATCACGTTACCATATTGGTCACCAGCAAGTTGTATTTCTATATGACGTGGTTCCTCAACAAACTTCTCTATATAGATACCGTCATTGGCAAAAGAAGCTTTTGCTTCGTTTCTTGCCATATCCCAAGCATCAACAAACTCTGATTCTTCTCTGACGATACGCATACCTTTACCTCCACCACCGGCAGTAGCTTTAAGTATTACGGGATATCCGATTTTCTTAGCCAATTTGATTCCTTGCTTGGCATCTTTCAAAAGACCGTCTGATCCAGGAACAACAGGGACACCTGCTTTGATCATGGTATCTTTTGCCGTGATCTTATCTCCCATTTTGCGAATTTGCTCAGGAGTAGGTCCTATAAATTTTATTCCGTACTCGGTACAAACTTCAGCAAAGTCTGCATTCTCAGCAAGGAATCCATAACCAGGATGTACTGCATCAGCATTGGTAATTTCTACCGCAGCCATTATTTTGGGTATTGAAAGATAAGATTGAGCGGAGGAAGCTGGTCCAATACAGACTGCTTCATCTGCAAATCTTACATGAAGACTTTCTCTGTCGACTGTAGAATATACAGCAACTGTCTTGATGCCCATCTCTTTGCAAGTACGTACAATACGCAGGGCTATTTCTCCTCTATTGGCAATTAGAATTTTCTTAAACATGGTCCTTTGTGGATTACGTTACATTCAAAAGATTAGGCATTAGGGTCTACCAGATACAATACTTGGTCATATTCTACTGGTGATGCATCTTCTATCATAACTTTGACAATCTTTCCCGATACTTCAGATTCAATTTCATTGAAAAGCTTCATCGCTTCTACAATACAAACAACATCTCCTACATTGATACTATCCCCTACTTTTACATAAGGTGGTTTTTCTGGAGAAGCCGATCTATAGAAGGTACCGACGATCGGAGATTTTACTTCAATCAAATTATCATTAGCTGCATCAGCACCCGCACTAGCTGCTGGAGCTTCCGCTGCTGGAGCTGCTGCTGACTGCTCAACGACAGTAGCTGGCTGAACAGCTGGAGCTGCTGAAATAATATGTTGAACAGGTGCCGCAGCACTTACTGGCATCATAGGAGTCTGTATATTTGAATTAGATCCTGATTTGCTATAATTTTCTGTTCGTATAGTGACTTCAAAATCTGTGTTTCTATATTTAAACTCAGAGAGATTAGTCTTACTTATGGTTTTTATTAAATCCGTTATTTCTTTGTAGGTCATCCTATGCAAAAATTTAATTAAGGAATATTTGGGTTATGATTTCACTCTTTCCACGTAACTTGAAGTAGCCGTTTCGATTTTAATTTTATCACCTTTATTGATGAATAGTGGCACTTTGATCTCTGCTCCAGTTTCTACTGTAGCTGGCTTACCTGCATTGGTAGCCGTATTTCCTTTCTCACCTGGTTCGGTGTAGGTTACTTCTAGCTCAATATACTGTGGCATTTCGATAGTTAATGGCACATCTTTTTCAACATCATATAATACTTCAATCTCAGAACCTTCTTTCATTAGCATATGGTTTGGCAACATTGCTTCTTGCAAAAAAGTTTGTTCAAATGTCTCGTTATTCATGAAGTTGTATCCCATATCATCCTTATAAAGGTATTGGAATTTGCGTCTCTCCACTCTTACGATGTCTATCTTATGCCCTGCTGGAAAAGTGTTGTCTACTACTTTGCCAGAAGTAAGACTTTTCATTTTTGTTCTTACAAAGGCAGCCCCTTTACCAGGCTTAACATGCTGAAAACTAACTACTGTCCACACATCATGGTTGTAGTTCATGCAAAGACCATTTTTTATTTCTGAAGTAGATGCCATATGAATCTGAGATTTACGTTTTTATAAAAGAATGCAAAAATAAGCAAATTATAGGTATCAATTGCCTCAATTGGGGCTAAAATCAATCCCTAATAAGCCCATTTTAGATAAAGTGAGCCCCAAGTGAGCCCTCCACCAAAAGCAGTAAAAACTAAATTTTGCCCTTTTTTGAGCTGATCTTCATAGTCCCAAAGACATAACGGAAGGGTTCCAGCGGTGGTATTTCCATATTTTTCAATATTAAGCATGACTTTATCCATTGGGCAATTTAGTCCATCTGCTACTGCATTGATGATTCTAATATTTGCTTGATGCGGGATTACCCAGTCTATATCGTCGACAGAAAGGTCATTTCGCTTAAGAAGTTCGGCTGTGGTATTAATCATCCCATTGACCGCTTTTTTGAATACATGTCTCCCCTCTTGGTATACAAAATGTTCTCTAGCAGCAATCGTTTCGACAGAAGATGGCTTTAAGGAGCCACCAGCCTTCATGTGCAGAATATCACGGCCACTGCCATCTGCCTTGAGAATAGCATCTTGAAACCCATTCCCCTCATGGTTTGGTTCAAGTAAGACGCCTCCCGCCCCATCTCCAAAAATGATACATGTAGCTCGATCCGTATAATCAATAATTGAAGACATCTTATCCGCACCAATGACGATTACTTTTTTGTACATGCCCGTGCGAATAAACTGACAACCAGTAGTGAGACCGTATAAAAAACCCGAACAAGCGGCGTTGATGTCATATCCAAAAGCATTCTTTAGACCTGCCTTATCTGCAATAGTGTTTGCTGTATCTGGAAAAACCATGTCTCCTGTAACCGTTGCACAGATGATCATATCAATATCCTCAGGTGCGGTATTGGATTTTTCTAGTATGCCTTTGACTACTTCAACACACATATCGGATGTTGCTTTGCCCTTTTCCTTTTGTATGTGTCTCTGTTTGATCCCTGTCCGACTTTGAATCCACTCATCATTGGTCTCGACCATTGTCTCCAATTCCTTGTTAGTCAACACATAATCTGGAACATATCCATGAACTGCGGTGATTGCTGCATCTATTAATTGCATTTACCTAGATTTTTATAGTGAATTACTGACCGACAAGGTAAAAAAAATGTCACGAATGACTGTTGTTTAGGCCAGTCTCCTTTGTTGAGAATTCTCCTTTTACCTTTTTACCTATACTTATGATCAGATTACGCAAGCACACAATCTATGCTAGATTGTATAGCGATCAGAATTCGTTTAAAATCAGCTATTACAGCATTATTTTATTGATCTGACAACAAAATTCACAAGTCAAAACAAAATAGGTGAAATCTCCGTAGTATTATATAGTAAAAATATACAATGCGTATTATCTTGTAATTTAATTAGATAGTTGCTTTAAAAGGTGAAAAGTGAAATTTATTGGTACATATTTTGAATATAGAAAAATATAATATGTTATAAAGAACATATAACCCTTAAAAATTTCAAACCCACCTAAAATTTAATAAAGTATGAAAAGGATTGCTATTTTAATTTGTGCATTAATTATGACTTCATTCGTATATGGAGCCACTACAAATTTTATGGTAAACCTTGCTACTGCTAAGCATAAGGCTGCGATAGAAGGCAAACTATATATGGTTCACTTCACTGCAAACTGGTGTACTCCATGCAAATGGATGAAGGAACACACTTTTACCGATGATAGAGTAGCTCAATATCTTACTGATTATTATGTTCCAGTTAAAATAAACGTAGAAGATTTTGATGGCATCATTATCAAACAAAAAAATAATGTTCAATTCTTACCAACTGTTCTCATTTTCAATAGTAAAGGAGAAGAAGTAGGTCGATTTGAAGAAGCAATAGGTCCAAGCAAGCTGATGGCTATCCTCGAGGAGAGCAATATCCCTGTCAATACAGAAAAAGTAAATATGCCTGAACCTTTGGAAGCGGAAAATCCTGAAGCTATATCTCGACCCTTGTTGCCATCCATTTTTGATGACAGCGATAAACTGAAGAATATAGAAGAAGCGTCTATTCCAGAAAAAGATGAAGATATAATTTCAACGCCTACTGAATTAAATAAAGCACCTGTATATACTCCGCCAAGCATTGAAGTGCCCCAAAGAACAATCCCTGCTCCAGAATCAACATATCCAGAGGAAATAAACTCTGAAGTGCTGGTCGCAGAAAACCCAACAAATGTGATAAACTCAGTACCTTATGTAGCCTCCAATACTACCGCTGCTGAGTCACTCGCATTTTTGACAGGTGAAGGGATCTTTGAGCTAGATGTAAAGTTCAAAAACAAGCAAGGGTACAGTATACAAATAGGTTTGTATGCTAAGTATGAAAATGTTTTAGCGGAAGTTCACAAGTTCAAAAATAAGTATCAGCAGAACGTATATGTTCATATTGATAAAAGAAGCGGGGTTCCTGTTTATCGTTTATTGATGGGTAGTTTTGACATTAAGACAGATGCTGACCAAATGGAATACTCGCTCAAGAATCAAGGGCTTGATTGCTTTGTTAGAGATTTGAGTAAAATATAATATTCCCATTTGAGTAAAATATAATATTCCCAAACACGTTTAACACACACTAAATTATAATCCGTTAGCCTCTTTCCATAATATGGAGAGAGGCATTTTTTTTGGGTAAGTTATGGTGTGCAATGATTAACTAAGAAAGTGAGTATAGTGTCCGATTAGTATATCCAGAAAGCTTTGGTCCAAGCAGATCTGTGCGTCATGAAATTAATTTCACCACTCTTTTCCTGTGAAGTAAACTGTACCTTTGAATAAAGCAACTAGGGTACCATCTGTTTTTGAAATTTCCACCTCATAGACGCCAATCTTTCTAGAACGATGTTTTTCAATGGCTTTAGCTTCTATCCTATCTAGGTGATGCAAGGGCAAGACATGAGAAATAGAGGTTTCTACGGAGACTGCTTTTACACCATGACTATTGCTGGCAAAAGCTAAGGCACTGTCTGCAAAAGAATAGGTAATCCCTCCATGCGCAATTTCAAAACCATTGCACATTTCTTTGCGAATTTGCATTTTTAAATGACTAGTTCCTAATCCATCTGCTATCCGCTCTATACCCAACCATTGGCTGTAGGCATCATTGTTATACATTAGGTCAACTACCTCAGATGGTGTTTTCAAGTTGCTTGCTTTTTTTATTTAAACTAGATTCTACTTATTTCTTTTTACCTCTACCCTTCTTCTTTTTGTCATCCTCCTCTTTTTTGTAGACTTCAGAACCTTCTTCCAACTTTCTGCTTACAGCAGCATAGGGACCGATCACGATAGAATCCCCGATGGTCAATCCAGATTTTATTTGGATATAATCATCATCCTGTATTCCTGTTGTCACTTTAGCTACAGACACCGTATCTCCACCACTGAATAAAAACACCATCTCCTCAAACTCCTCTTTTTTATCCTCATCGTCTTTGTTTTCTCTTACTGTAACAGCCTGAATTGGTACGGTAACGATGTCTTCCTTTATGGTAGTAAAAATATCTACTGAAGCAGACATCCCTGGTCTAAATGGGAATCCCTTACCGACTAGCAAATCTTTATAAGAATCAGGGTTCATACGGATAGTAACTATAAAGTTGGTCACTACATCAGAGGTCAATACTACTGAAGGGCCGGAAGCATTGCTTGCAGAATTGGCCACCTGAGTAACTATCCCTTTGAAGGTTCGATCTTGGTAAGCATCTACTTCAATCTCTACTTCATCCTTCAATTTTACTTTAAGGACATCGCTTTCATTTACCTCCACCTGTACTTCCATTACATTCATATTGGCAATACGCATCAATTCGGTTCCAGACATTTGGATGGTACCTACGACACGTTCTCCTTGCTCAACGTTTAGCATACTTACTACACCATCTGTAGGTGCAAATAAGCTGGTTCTTTTTAGGTTGGTCTTTAACTCTTTGAGTCTTGCCTCTTGGCTTTTCACGGTAAATTCAGCTCCTTTTATAGATTGTCTTGAAGATTCAAAATTAGCTTGTGCTGTAACCAGCGACGCGTCTGATGATCTCAAATTTGCATTAGCAGCATCTAGACTTGATTTGGAGGCATCAAACTCCGCTTTGGAAATTACGCCTTGATCAAACAAGGTTTTATTTCTTTCGTGGATCCCTTTTAGATTTTCCAATTGAGCCAATATCTGTTCTCTTTGTGCTTTGGATTGAGAAATCTGAGCTTTAGCACTTTCCGCATTAGACCTGCTGTTGGCTACTTGAGCTTTTGCATTGTTGACAGCGGCCGCTCCTTGCTCTACTGCTGACTGGTAAGCATCCGCATCTATACGTGCTAGCAATTGGCCTTGCTTTACAGAGTCACCCTCTTCTACATTCAAGGCTACTACCTCTCCTGAAACATCGGAAGTGATTTTTATTTCTACTTCTGGAAATATTTTTCCTGTTGCGGCGACCTTCTCGATTATTGTTCGTTTTTCGACACTTCCAAACTCAACTGGAGTTCCAGTTTTCTTGCCTTTATTGCTGTAAAGTGCAGCACCAACCCCTACCGCTACTAGTAATACTAAAGCAATAATTATCCAATTGTTATTTTTCTTCTTAGCCATAATATTTATTTGCTCAGATAATATTTGATGTAATGAGATTTAAAATTTAATAGGTACGCCTCTATAAAAGTCAACAACCTTGACGTTAAACAAGTATTGATATTTGGCTACTATAAGATCTATTTCTGCTGCGTCCATACGATTTCGAGTAAGACTAAGATCCAAACTGTTCACCGCTCCAAGTTGAAATTTCTTTTCCGTATTATCAAAAGAAGCTTTAGTTGCAGCAAGCGCTTTTTCCGCTGCAATCAATTGCAGTTTGGATGCTTTAGCATCTGTGATGGCCTGTTGTATATCTGTTCGCAATCTTTGGTCTAGTTGCTCATTGCTATACTCTGCGTTCAACATATTGAGCTTGGCTCTATCTTCGGCAATGATTGCTCTACCATTGTTGTAGATGGGTACATTCAAAGATAAACCAATATTTTGACCTAAATTATCTGACAACTGATCGAAGTATCCTACTGTTCCTATACGATTAGGCACAGAAACATTTTGACCTATTACAACTGGGTTACCATTTACAAAAACCTCATTTTCAATTAACACATCACTTGGATTTCCAAACAAAGGAACTTGGTCCGAAAATCGAGTATCTACCCCACCAAAGATCACTAGTCTAGGCTTTTTATCTACTTTAGCTATCTTTTGCTGGAGCGATGCTGACTCCATTCTATATTTACCCGCTTTGATAAATGGTTGGCTATTGATAGCTTTAGCATAGACTTCGTCTAAGGTCCAAGAATCCACTGCCTCATCTAGGGCCACATCTATAGAAGGTGCGTCAATATCAAAAGCTTGATTTGCTGGTAGCTGGAGTAAAAACTTAAGATTAAGTAATGCTATGTCTGCAGCATTCTTCTGAAGAATAATTTCTTGTTGGTTGAGTGCTTCTTGAGCTTCAAGATCGAGAATATCATTAGCTGGAAGGGCGCCTGCCTGAATTAGCTTTTTAGTCGTTTCTATCTGAATAGCCGTGAGCTCCAATCTTTGCGCTGCGTTCTGGGTTCTTTCTTTGGCAAATAAAGTATTGATAAAGGCAGTAGCAACAGTGAGCGCGATATCATTTTTATCTTGCATCAAGTCCTCCTTTGCTGCCATTGCATCTAGCTTAGCCTGTTCAACCAAGGTATTAATTCTACCTCCATTGTAAAGGATAGCACTTGCATTTACTCCAATCGTCTGACTTGCGAATGCATCCAAGGAGAAGCTATTGGTAGTGGGGTCAATCGTACGACCAAACTGGTATCCAAAACTTGAACTTCCATTGATTGAAGGATGTCGAGCATTTTTATTAAATTTTTGTGTCAACAATGCTTGCTCTACTAGTAACTGAGACTGCTTAATCCCTAGATTCTGATCCAACGCATGGTTTACACACCTTTCAAGGGTCCAGACATCTTGAGCTTTGAGCTGCCCAAAGGAACAAAGTAGTAAAAGGAGGATGAAACTGTTGATGGCTATTTTCATTTCAAATTGATTTATTCGGATATACGCTTACATCTCGGTGTATGCAAAAGTATAATTTCGTATAAATCTAAAGAAGCCTAAGCCTAAATGATCTATTTTTTATATGAATTGTGAAAATTAAAGGATGAACATCCTTTTTAAACTAATATAGCTCCAAATATGGCTGTATTTTACGTAGTTTAATCAAACTTACCGAAGCTACGATAACCTATCAATCGATCATATCGCTGACCAAATGGTCGAAAATAGATCAAAACATGATAATCGTTATCTGCTTCAAACCAATTCCCTTCGACCTGTTCGAAAGTAAATTTTTGGCTTCCTTCATATTCTGCAGATTGGAATGCATACATATAATTGTAATATCCTTGCTTGAGTAGCACTTCTGCTTCATATTGGAGCGCTTCGGAATTGTACTTCATTTTGAAAGCATCTTCAATTCTCCAATCGCTTAATTCTCCGAAGATGTATACCTCACCCCCATAGACAGGCTGATCCATTGCTAGCGTAAAATAGGTCAAGACATACTCCCCTACTAAGTGCTGCTCCTTCTCACTTCTCAATTGATCATCTCGATTTATTTCATTGACCAATTCATTTAAAGACTCTCGTTCCAAAATCTGCTCAGAAGTCAAATCTCCTCTATTGGTGATGGTGGTATCTACACGTACAGGATTGCCTAATCTACGGAAAGAAATGTCATCAAAATTTTGAATGATGAATTTTCCATTTGCATCTGGAGAATCAAAATAATTTTTATGCGCTCTAGCTTTTTCCTTTTTGACCAATACATCAAAACCCTGGTCCTGCTCTTCTATTGCTTCTACAAAATTGAGTCTATAATCTAAAGATCGTAAATCTACAAAGCGATACTCTTTGCCCGCTTCAAAACATATCTTATTTTGATACCTAAAACCCAATTGATTCTGCTTGATAAAAAGTGGTTTGATGCCCGATATAGCATTATTCCAATGTCCATTTTGGACTATAGTTGCACTTACTTGTTCGGGAGAATTCTGAAGCGTTAAGTTTTTTACCTCGACATCAAAGTCGACTTCGTGGTGTGATCTTCTTTGATCGTTTCTATGCGCTACACGAACATCCGGGACTATAAAAACTTCATTTTCAGTAACCATGAATCGTCTAGTAAGCGAAAGCTTTTTCTCGTCTGTATCGTCAAATATTTTTAACACATAATTACCTGAAAGCTTCCACTTGATTCGATCATTGGGCAGCATTAAAGAGTAATGCACATAATCAGAGTATTGGGTACGACTAAAAGAGTAATCATTCATGACCTCCTCATCAAAGCCATCTAAATAATCAAAAATATTTAGATCTTCGTTGATGGTCCAATCTGAATTGCAATGCTGAATACTGTATTGATAATTTTTGACATCCAAATCTACATCATCAAATCGAAGAATCAATTTGGTACTTGAGCCCAAATTCACTACCGGTTCTGCCATTGGTAAACGTTCTGGATGAAACTTTACGGTGCGAATATTATCTACAAAAATTCGATTGGCTAGCGATACTGGAGTGTCTTTTAACTCCTTCTTGTTTTTACTTTTTCTATCTACTTTTTTAGTTTGACCTATTGCAGGAATAACACAAGCCAAAATCAAGAAAAGTAATATATATTTCAATTGCATTGTTTACAAGTTTAAAGCTCCTTGGCTTATGGATGATCTTCACATTAGCCACTAAAAAATAACGTCGTTTAAGGAAGAAATAATATTCACATAACAACATTAGGACATTGTCTTGCTGTTAAGGAACATTTAAAAGCTATAAATTTAAGTGTTTTGGGCAGAGATTCGGGAATTGCGATGGGTTAAGCTCATTTTTTTTTGGAGTTTCATCCAAAGTTATCCATTTAGCTCTAATTTTGAGTGCAATAAATAAGAAACGCTTGGACAATTTATTTAATACATACTTTGAAGTTGGGTTTTCGCATATTTATAATATTGCGGCTTTAGATCATATATTGTTTTTAGTAGCCCTTTGTGCACTATTCAGCATAGCCGATTGGCGCAAATTACTTGTCTTGATTACTGCTTTTACAATTGGACACAGTATCACGCTAGCCTTGGTCAGTCTGGATGTCATCAGAGTAAATTCTCGATGGGTAGAACTCTTGATCCCTGTCTCTATCATGCTCACGGCACTATTCAATATGAATGTGTTACGCAGGGAAGAAAAATCACTATGGAGTCTAACCAACATACAATATGCTATGGCTTTGGGCTTTGGTTGGCTACATGGCATGGGCTTTTCAAATTACCTTCGTTCTACTCTTTTTCCAGGTGAGAGCCTAGTGGGCCAGCTACTTGCATTCAATATAGGAATTGAAGTCGGACAAATCTTGATCGTACTCAAAATTCTATTGGTGGGCTTTGTTTTTACCTCAATCTTTAAAATAAAAAGGAATCATTGGGCATTTACTTTATCGGGATTGGCATTTGCTGTATCTTTATATCTATTAATTGATCAATTGTGAATTACACCATAAGCTTACTTCTTTTCATTTTTACACTCGGAGGGTTCTCTACCGCACATGAGTTTCATGTCAGCAAGTGTGTAATCGAATACAAGGCTGAAAAATCTGAGGTCCAAATCTCTATGAACATCTTTATTGATGATCTAGAAACCGCTTTGCAGGCAATGGGTGTCGACAGCCTTTATATTGGTACAGAAAAGGAATCCATAGAAACAGATACTTACATCCATAAATATCTCGATGAAGTTTTCACTCTTGGTATAAACGAAGACAATGATCTTGAGCGCTTATTCATTGGAAAAGAAATAAGTGAGGACCTTACTTCTATATGGTGCTACCTACAGATCAAAACTGAGGAGCCCATCCAAAGTATGTTTATAAAGAACAGCATTTTGCTGGAGACTTTTGACGATCAAAGCAATATCACAAAAATCGTTGGACCAGAGCAAAAAAAATCTAGCTTCATGAGTACGCGTGGAGATGATGAAAAAAAGATAAGTTACTAACTTATGCATAGTATCTTAAAAAAAATATTCATCGCTCCAGTAAGACTATATCAGATCACCCTATCGCCACTACTGGGTCCAACTTGTAGATATCAACCTACTTGTAGTCATTATATGATAGAGGCCATCCAGGTATGGGGTGTAGTAAAAGGAACTTGGTTAGGTTTGAAACGTATATTCAGATGTCATCCTTGGGCAAGCTCTGGACATGACCCGGTACCAAAAAGAAAAAAGAAAAATGCTTAGAAGACCCCGTAGAAATAGACAATCCGCTGCCATCAGAAATATGGTCCAAGAAACGCACTTGAATGTTTCTAATCTCGTTTATCCGCTATTCTTAGAAGATGGGAGAAATATAAAGGTTGAAATTTCTTCCTTACCTGGGGTATATAGATTTTCCTTAGATAAGTTGCTTAAAGAAATCGAATCTTGTGTAAAGCTGGGCTTGCATAGTTTTATCCTTTTTCCAAAGGTGAAGGGAAATCTTAAAGATTCTAAAGGTAGCTATGGCTGGGATGAAAAAAACTTTTACCTCAAGGCTGCTCGAAAAATAAAATCAAAATTTCCTGACATCTGTCTCATTAGCGATGTTGCCCTGGACCCTTACAATAGTGATGGTCATGATGGTTTTGTAAAAAATGGTAAGATCGACAATGACCTTACGCTACCCTTGCTACAACGTATGTCTCTAGCTCAAGCCAATGCTGGATTTGATATCCTCGGCCCTTCTGATATGATGGATGGACGTATAGGGGCTATTCGTACAGAGCTTGACAAGAACGGCTTGAAAGATACGGGGATAATGTCTTATACTGCAAAGTATGCCAGTGCCTATTATGGCCCTTTTAGAGATGCACTCGACTCTGCTCCTGTTAAAAATAAAGAGATCCCAAAAGATAAAAAGACCTATCAGATGAATCCCGCCAACAGCAGAGAAGCACTAATAGAAGCGACTCTTGATACTCAAGAGGGTGCAGACTACCTTATGGTAAAGCCCGCCTTGAACTACCTAGATATCATCTCTTTGCTCAAAACTAATTTTGATTTACCTATAGCTGCTTACCATGTAAGTGGAGAGTGCGCTATGTTAATCGCTGCCTGCCAAAATGGTTGGCTAGATTATAATGTTGCAATGCCAGAGACACTACTGAGTATCCATCGTGCAGGAGCGGATGTGATTTTGACTTACTTCGCGAAGGATTATGCGAAGTTGGTGAAGAAACTATAGGGAATCATACTTCTTCTAAATCCAAGTTTATAAAGTAAGAAATATACTCAGGCAGTTTTGTGCCTAAGTACAAGGGCAGATTCATTAGCCAAAATGGTTTACCGCCTATGGTCTTTAATTTTTCTATTTTAAATTTATTGTCACTTATTCTTACCGCAAAATTATGAGGTGCACGATTTATAAATTCATGTAGTGATCTTAATCTACCTGTGGATCCAGATTTAACCTCAATAGGAATAATTTTATCCTGAAAAGTATAAATCAAATCTACCTCAGAAGATGACTGCGCCTTTTGCCTTACCCAAAACATAGGGTTTTCTGAATTTGTAGAATTTATAGATTTCAATTCCTGGGTAATCAAGTGCGGAATCAAAGCACCTCGAAACAACGAATTCAGATCTTCGAGTCTTGTCATTTCGCTTTGTATACCCCGATTATAATTCACTATGCCTGAATCTAAAAACTGCATTCGTGGCGATTTTTTGCGATCAGGTTTTGCAGGTGGCTCGATATCAAGACTTGGGTATATTAGCTGAATTATTTTAGAATCATGTAACCTATCAAATGCTTGCCCTATTTCACGAGACTTATAATTTGAATTTCCAAAATTATTAAACTTGATTCTTTGATCTAAATAAAGATGAGCAGTTTGCAAAAGATGATGGATCACATTTCTTTGTGTATCGTTATTTGCATACTTTTCAACATCCACTTTATAAGTGCTCCATATGCTTTCATAAATAGACTTTAGCTCTAATTTTGACCTTGTGGAACTATATATTTTTACGACTTCAGGCATTCCACCTATAATAGCATATTCTTTAAAAATCAGTAAAAGGCTTTGATGTGCCGCTTCCTTAATAGGAATACTTTTCAACTCATCTAAAAGAAGGTCTTTACCTAAGGCATGTAAAAATTCTTGAAAATTTAGGGGATGTAAATACAGAAAAGAAACTCTACCCACTGGAAAGCTCTTGAAATTTTTAATAGCTAATTCAAAAAGCGAACCTGCCGCAATAACATGAAGCTCAGGTATCTCCTCATAAAAATATCTCAATAGCTTTATTGCGGATTCTGACTCTTGAATTTCATCCAAAAACAATAACGTCGCTCCTTCTATATCAGGCCGGATGTCGTAATGTAAGAATAAGGATTCCTTGATTTGGATAATATCATCTGTGCTTTCAAAAAATGATCTATCCTTTGATTTTTCTAAGTTTAAAAAAATAGATTGACTATAAGATTTGGAAAATTCTTTAACTAAAGTGGTCTTACCCACTTGTCGTGCACCTCTAATGATTAATGGCTTTCTATTAGAATTGGTCTTCCAAGAGTCCAAATCAACCATTAAATGCCTATATATATTGACTTCTTTATTCATTGTGTCACAAAATAAGGGTAAATATCACAGATTCATGTATCATTATAAGGGTAAATATATCAATCTTTGTCACAGAATAAACCTTAATTTGAAGATACTTGTTACAAAGTAAAGGCAATAGCACCTCTTTTTCTTTCTTTTTGCGAGAAGGATCGCAGCGGCACGCAGTATGGTAGACTATGCTGGTGTATAAGGAGTAGCGAAGGCTCGACGAGGTACGAGAAGAGACAAGCTGCGACTATATACACCCATAGTATAACATGCGGAGTACAGTGGAGAGCCTGGCCCCTAGCCTAGCCTGGCGGGCAGATAAGGGGCTCGCCCAAGGCAATAGTCTACACAAATAAAAACAGGTGTACTACCAAATAGATAGCACACCTGTAGGGGTTCCCGCTAAAGGAATGTATATTTTATTGCAATGTAACATGCTTCTCCTCCATCATGCGACGGATATTGATCAGTGCATAACGCATACGGCCGAGGGCTGTATTGATGCTCACGCGTGTCAATTGAGAAATCTCTTTGAAGCTCATATCCGCATAATGTCGGAGAATAACCACCTCTCTTTGCTCCGGAGGCAGGCTATCTACCAATTTGCGAATACGCTCATGTGTCTGTGATTTCATAATCGTTTCCTCCGCATTGTCTTCTTGATTTTCGAGGATATCGAAAATATCGAATGTCTCTGTTGGGGAAACTGTAGGGCGACGTTTTGATCGGCGGAAATTGTCCACGCACATATTGTATGAAATACGCAGTGCCCATTGTAAAAATTTACCTTCATGATTGTATTTACCTTTTCTCAGGGTATCGACAATCTTGATAAATACGTCTTGGAATATATCTTCAGCCTTAGCTGTATCCTTTACAAACAAGTAAATAGAAGTATAAATTCGCTGCTTGTGTCTGGAGAGTAACTCCTCAAAGGCTTTTTCATTTCCGTCTAAGTAGCTCAGAATAAGCTCCTTATCATTAAGTTGTGTAACTTGCATAACTATCCAGTTTAAAAGTGCGCCAGGCGCGATAAAAAATGTTTAGTGTAGAAGTTACTTTCTTATAGACAGATATTTGAATAGTTAAAAAACGGGAGTATCCCCGAATACTTGACCAATTTAGGTTAAAAGACAATAGGAATCCAGCCTATTTTCATTTCTTAACATAATCTTAACTGATTAAATAAAATAATCATATGTTCAAAATCCATATATCTGCCCAGATTAAGTAGTATTTATCAACAATAGCTATTAAAATCGGGTTTGTATTGACATATTTACTGTTTAATTAATTTAACACTTGAAATGCCTGGATCTCTCGTTAAAAAGAAAAAATCTTCAGCAAAGAATGCTTCTCTAAAGAAGCAAATAGAAATAAAAGGAGCCAATGGCAATAACCTCAAGAATGTAGACCTCATCATTCCCAAAAATAAGCTGGTCGTATTCACAGGAGTCTCTGGCTCAGGCAAGTCTACGATCACTATGGACACGCTATATGCTGAGGGTCAACGTCGATACGTGGAAAGTCTCTCCTCCTATGCACGTCAGTTTTTGATGCGAATGAAAAAACCAGAGGTCGACTATATCAAAGGGATATGTCCTGCGATAGCGATCGAGCAGAGAGTGAGTACTCGCAATGCCCGATCCACTGTAGGTACCTTGACGGAGATTTATGATTTTTTGCGGTTGCTGTACGCAAGGATCGGACGTACCTACTCGCCCGTTTCTGGCAAAGAGGTCAAGCGCCATCAAGTAAGTGATGTCGTGGACTATGTCCAATCTTTTGAGGATGGTACCAAGGTGCAACTGTTCATACCGCTGTCCCAAAAATATCCTGATCGTACCTTGCAAACAGAATTTAACCTGCTCTTGCAAAAGGGATACTCGAGGATATTGTACAAGAAAAAACTGGTACAAATCGAGGATGTCGTCGAGCAAAATATCCTAGACCTAGACAAAGGCGTCGGCTCCTATGCCAAGAAAAACATCCGTATCCTCATAGATAGATTTGTAGTCAAAAAAGAGGACGAGGAAAATATGAAGCGTATCGCCGATTCTGTGCAGATTGCTTTTTACGAAAGTGAAGGCGAGTCCTATGTGGACATCATAGAAAAGGAAGAAAAATATTTCAACAACAAGTTTGAGTTGGATGGCATCACTTTTCTGGAGCCTACCCCACAGTTGTTCAACTTCAACAGCTCCTTTGGTGCATGCCCCAAGTGTGAAGGCTATGGCCGTGTCATGGGCATTGACGAGCAGAAGGTCGTGCCTATGCCCAACAAGTCTGTATATGAAGGAGCCATCGCCTGCTGGAAAGGGGAGAAATATGGCGAATGGCTAAAAAACTTCCTAAGGCAAGCGCATAAGTTTGACTTCCCTGTGCACAAACCATATGAGCAGCTGACCAAAATAGAGCGTCGCTTGCTGTGGACTGGCAATGAATTCTTTTGGGGGATAGATACTTTCTTTGCAGAGCTGCAAGAAAAGATCTACAAAATCCAAAATCGAGTCATGCTTGCTCGCTATCGTGGACGCACAAAATGCAATGTATGTGATGGCGGCCGTCTGCGAGATCAAGCTACGTATATCAAAATAGGCGGTGTAGATATCACACAACTGGTCAATAAACCAATCAGTGATTTGCACACGCACTTTGCCAAGATAAAACTGAATAAAGGGGAAACGCACATCGCCAAGCGGCTACTGCTGGAAGTAAATACTCGGCTCGAATTCATGATCAATGTCGGACTTCGGTACTTGACCTTGGACCGCTTGTCCAGCACCCTGAGTGGTGGTGAGACGCAGCGTATCAACCTGACTCGTACCCTGGGAAGTAACCTCACCAGCTCTATGTACATCCTGGATGAACCGAGTGTAGGTTTGCATCCAAGAGATTCTGCGAGATTGGTCAAGGTGCTTGAAAACCTGCGTGACCTAGGCAATACCGTGATCGTAGTAGAGCACGAAGAGGACATCATAAAAGCTGCCGATTATTTGATAGACATCGGACCAGCGGCAGGTATCCATGGGGGCGAAGTTGTTTTTGCCGGTCCATATAAAGATATCTACAAGGATGCCAAAGGTAGTCTTACGACTCAATACATGAATGGCAAGATGAGCATCCCTGTACCAGATAGTCGACGTAAGTTTTCCAATGCGATCAAGGTCACTGGAGCTCGCGAGAATAATCTCAAAAACATAGATGTTACTTTTCCGCTCAATGCATTGACTGTCGTCACCGGAGTATCGGGCAGTGGAAAAACTACCTTGATCAAACAGATATTTTATCCAGCGATGCAAAAAGCATTGTCTGCCCCTTATGCTATATCACCTGGTGCGCATGATTCCATTGAAGGAGACATCAAGCGCATCGATGCAGTAGAGATGGTCAACCAAAGCGCTATTGGAAAATCCTCTCGCTCCAATCCTGCTACTTATGTCAAAGCATATGACAGCATTAGGTCCTTATTCACAAGTCAGCAGTTGGCCAAAATAAGAGGGTATAAACCTAAGCACTTTTCATTCAACGTAGACGGTGGTCGCTGCGAAACTTGTAGTGGCGATGGCGAGCAAGTGATCGAAATGCAATTTCTTGCCGATATCAAATTGGAGTGTGAAGAGTGCAAGGGCAAGCGATTCAAAAGAGAAATCCTAGAGGTCCAATACAAAGGAAAAAATATAGACGATGTCCTGAACATGAGCGTCGATGAAGCACTTGATTTTTTCAAAGATCACAAGGACATCATCACTAAAATAAAAGCGCTGAGTGCAGTAGGCTTAGGCTATGTCAAGCTGGGTCAGGCGTCTAGTACCTTGAGTGGTGGAGAGGCACAACGTATCAAGTTGGCTTCATTTCTGGGTAAAGAACGCAGCAAGGAAAAGATCTTTTTTATTTTTGATGAACCTACGACTGGCTTACATTTTCATGATATACGTAAGTTGCTAGAAGCGCTCAATGCCTTGGTCGAAAAGGGCCACACCGTGCTCGTAGTCGAGCATAATATGGAGGTCATTAAATGCGCCGATTGGATTATCGATTTGGGCCCAGAAGGTGGGGAGCTTGGAGGCGACCTCCTGTTTGAAGGTATTCCAGAAGACTTGGTCAAGGTTAAAAAATCTTACACGGGTCAGTTCTTAAAAGAGAAACTGTAAGTACATTTTTGATATTTATTTTTGGGCGTGACTCTTGGCGATCCGCTAAAAAAAAAGCGGATCACCAAGAGTCGGGCTATACAGCACTCCACGTCCGTTGCGGTCCTGCGGACTCCTCCCTAAGGGTCGGCTGCTTTCTATCCCTCACGCATTCTAGTATTGTGTTTCTTTACTAGTGTAGATAGCCTTTTCCGAATCAGTGTTAGTAGTCATGAAATTCTCTTTCATTTTTTAAATTCTCCAATACCATTGCCAGATGGATTTAGTATCTTGTTAGAAACAAGCAAAAAGAACAAATAATGAAATTCACCTATCTACTTCCAATTCTGTTGCTAATAACTAGCTGTAAAATTCAAAATGGTTTTTACAAGAATTGCGAAATACCAGAACAGACTTTAAAAGTAGATGAGTATGAAGAAGCATTGGAAAACTGGGAAGAATGTTTAATTGCGAAAAGAGCAAACGAAAAAACGAAAAAAGAACTTTATAATGAGATTAGAGGAAAACATATTATACAAGGAATGCTTGAAGGAATTGAAGATGAAGTTTCAAGTTACTATTTGAGCTTTAAAGCATTGGCAAGAATTTTATCAGATGAGGAATTAAATCAAAATCTTTATTCTGATGACTCAGCCATAAAATATCAAAGTTTTTTAACCATTGCAGAAAGAAAAAAGCAAAATGTTTTTGAAGCATTAAAAGTGGTTTTAAATGATACTACCCAAATTACCACACAATTTGGCTGTATCATTGAGGAAACAACATTATCCGATTTATGTATTGAACAAGTGACAGAGAAATACTTTTACAAATACGAAGGATTTCAAACAGATAAATATCAATTAACATTCGAAGAAAAAAACGAGTTGGATGATTTAGTATTAAAATTAAAGTTAGAATTGAAATACCGAGTATATTTGGAAAAGAAAAAGAAATAAAGCCTGTGCTTAACAATGGCTAAAACTGCAATAGCTTCCATTCGGTCGACACAAAAAGTATTATATAAAACCAAATGAAATAATACATTTAGATGGTGCAGTGATTT
The DNA here is from genome assembly GCA_937974575.1 of uncultured Saprospiraceae bacterium. GTDB lineage: Bacteria > Bacteroidota > Bacteroidia > Chitinophagales > Saprospiraceae > JALZVN01. Next base: position 30,784 of record CALJVI010000051.1, read on the forward strand.
CAACTTGCACACAATGGAATCCGCATAATATTGATGTGTTTATCAATAGATCTATGGAACTTAGATTTCACATTGAACTAAAATAAAAAATAACTGTCATGATCATTAGAAAAATGGTTTTCCTTCTGCTACTACTGGGTTTATGTTATTCCTGTGAAGATGCATCCACTGTGACAAAGGATACTGAAAATACTACTTCTGCTGGTGGGACTGTCAACAGCAAAGCGGATCAGCTAACTTCTAAGTATACTACCTTCACTTTAGAAGCCGACTTATCAACATTGACAGATAAGCAAAGAGAGATGGTTCACTTGTTGATCACTGCTGCGGACAAAATGAATGAGCTGTTTTGGTTTGAAGCATATGGAGACGGAAAAGAATTTCTAGATGGTATCAATGATCCTAGCTTGAAACAATTTGCAAAAATCAACTATGGTCCATGGGACAGATTGGATGGTAATAAACCTTTCATAGATGGAGTAGGTCCAAAGACCAAAGGCGCCAACTTCTACCCTGCTGATATGACAAAAGAGGAGTTTGAAAAAGCAAGGATTAAAGATAAAGATGGGCTGTACACTTTCGTACGGAGAGATGATAAAGGAAAGTTATACACCATTCCGTATCACCATATGTTTGCGGGTCAAATAAAAGAGGTATCGGGATTGCTCCATCAAGCAAGTGCATTAGCAGAAGACGAGGGACTCAAAAAGTATCTTCGTCTCCGATCAAAAGCTTTACTGGACGACGAATATCAAGCGAGTGATTTTGCCTGGCTGGATATGAAGACCAATCAAATAGATTGTGTCATAGGTCCTATAGAAACCTACGAAGATCAACTCTTCGGATACAAAGCCGCCCATGAAGGCTACGTTCTCATCAAGGATATGGAGTGGAGCAAGCGCCTAGAGAAGTATGCCCAGTTTTTGCCCGAGCTGCAAAAAGGAATCCCAGTACCGGCGAAATATAAAAAAGAAAAGCCGGGCTCTGATACGGAGCTGAATGCTTATGATGTCGTCTACTATGCTGGAGATTGTAATGCAGGCAGTAAAACTATTGCTATCAATCTGCCCAACGATGAAGAGGTACAACTCAAAAAAGGAACCCGTCGTCTACAATTGAAAAATGCCATGCGTGCAAAGTTTGATAAAATCCTATTACCTATTGCTGCAGAATTAATTCATCCTGATCAGCGTGGCGATATCACTTTTGATGCATTCTTTAGCAATACTATGTTTCATGAAGTAGCACATGGCCTTGGTATCAAGAACACGATCGACGGCAAAGGAACAGTTCGCAAATCGCTTAAAGAGCATGCATCGGCTATCGAAGAAGGTAAGGCCGATATTCTTGGTCTATACATGATCAACCAACTACATGCTAAAGGTGAAATCAAAGGAGAACTGAAGAACTACTATACTACCTTTATGGCGAGTATATTTCGTTCTGTACGTTTTGGCGCAAGTAGTGCACACGGAAAGGCCAATATGATCCGATACAATTACTTCAAAGAAATGGGCGCCTTCGTAAAGGATTCAGAAACCAATACCTACAAAATAAATATGGAGAAGTTTGCGGAAGCCACTCAAAAGGTAACAGAGATCATCCTGACGATGCAAGGTGATGGCGACTATGACAGAGCAACTAAAGTGGTATCAGAGCGAGGTGTTATTGATAGCGGCCTGCAAGCGGATCTAGATCGCCTTACGAAGAAAGGCATTCCTGTAGATGTTATTTTTGAGCAAGGGGTTGATGTGTTGGGGATATAGAAACAGAGAAAATAATAGGTCTATGTCAAGCTAATCTTTCACAAACTGCGCTACTCCAAATATATCTTCATTGACAAATTCTCTCCAGCGGCGATTACTCAAAAGAAAGGGAATCTTAACGCCAAACTTTCCACCTTTTTTCAGAGTAATGATGCCCTTATTGAAGATCACACCCTTTTTGGTTTTGATGTGCTCTATATTATGCCAAGGATATCGATACGTTTTGATATAGTTGGTTGCGTAAACAAAGTCTCCATCAATATCGACTCGCTTGAATCGCATGATGCTATAATACCAGAATATAAGTCCACCAATTAAAAAAATAGGGATCAATATTTTCAGCACTCCTGCAGATACAAAACCATAATAGCTGCGACTAGAAAAAATAACAGCTATAGTAAATATACCAAAGAACGCTGTCCATACGGTAGGTACGGCGACTGCCCAAAACAAGGTTAAAGAAGAAGAAAGTTGTTTGGTCATTTAGGCAGCGATTTGGGATTCTTTTTTGGCATTATTCTTTTGAACACGTCGAGCGATCACAATACTGATTTCATATAGAAAATAAAGTGGTACTCCGATCAAAAACTGAGTAACCACATCCGGCGGAGTAATAATAGACGCTCCTATCAAAATAGCTACTATAGCATGTCTTCTATACTTCTTCATACTCTCTGCGGTCACTAATCCTACTTTTGCTAGAAAGAATACGACTACTGGCAATTCGAAAGTAAGCCCAGCTGGCGCAGTAAACATGATTAGGTAACTGATGTAAGAAGATAAAGTTGGTTTATTCACAACTCCCGGTAGATTAAAACCTGTTAAGAATTTTATGGCAAATGGAGCAATAACAAAATAGCCAAACAGTACTCCGGTCAAAAATAAGGTAGAACACACAAAGACAAAACCTCTAGATGCTTTTTGCTCTTCTTTATAAAGACCTGGTTTTATGAATCTCCAGACCTCAAACAGTAAGTATGGAAAGGCAATGATAAATCCGCCGAATATAGAGACTTTGACAGCGGTAATGAAGGTTTCTCCAAATCCTACAGCAATCACCTCAAATGGAGGCGGAACCATACAGAAACTATCTCCCATACCTAGAAAGTTGCTAAATCGGCAAAGGGCTTGGTAGGAAAAGAAGTCGGCTTCTGTAGGAGCCATCATCACAGCCTCAAAAAACCACTTATGCACGACAAATAGGCCTATTGCTCCTATGAGGATAGCTACAATAGACCGCACAATATGCCACCTCAATTCTTCGAGGTGCTCTAAAAAGGACATTTCCTTCTCTTCCGTTCCTAACTTATCTACATCTACCTGGTCTAATGGCATTATTGCTGATTGTAAAGCAAAAATATGTTTCTTTTCCTAATTAACCCATAATACGGAACTAAGCTTGCAAAGAATTAAAAATTGCTGACTTTTGGGGCAATTTCTTAGGGGCCTAAAACTATCGAAGGAAGCATAAAAAACTGTACTTTTGTCTAAAATTAAATTAGCACTGCGTGGAGATATTAATTCAGGTCGGGATATTTATAGTAAGTCTGGCAACATTACTGAAGGGTTCTGATTGGTTTATTGATTCAGCCGAAGAGATTGGATTATCCTTTGGTATTTCTCCATTTATCATAGGACTGACTATCGTCGCATTTGGTACCTCGCTTCCTGAGTTGGCTACCTCTATATCTTCCGTACTGCATGGAGAATCTAGTATCGTCATAGGTAGTGTCGTAGGCTCCAATATCACCAATATTGCATTGGTACTGGGTCTAGTAGCTATCAGTATCAAGCAGATCAATCTAGAATACAATATTTGGCATATAGATATGCCCTTTTTGTGGGGCTCTGCATTTCTATTGTGGTTTACGCTACAAGATGGGGTATTCTCTATTCCCGAGGCAATCTTATTTTTAGTAGCACTGGGGATCTTTCTTCTGTACTCTTTGAAGAATGAAAGAGATGAAGACGAAGATGAAAGAACAGCATTGAGCGCCAAGACCTACGGGCTCTTGATCCTCGGAGGGATTATGGTTTGGTTGGGCGCTGACTTCACCATCAAGTCTATTTCTGACCTTTCGCTGAGGGCGGGTATTAGTCCTGAGACGATAGCCCTTACAGTAATCGCGTTTGGTACTTCACTTCCGGAGATCATAGTAAGTATAAGTGCTGCGAAGAAAGGAAAGACTTCTATAGCTGTAGGTAATGTGCTTGGGTCCAACATATTCAATACCTATTGTGTCATGGCATTTGCTAGATTCTTTGGGGAGCTAGAGATCCCTGGTGGCATCCTTACCTTCAGTCTACCGATGATGATAGTGATGACTATCCTATTTGGTATCGTCTCCAACAATAAAAAAATTACCCAATGGGAAGGCTTGATGCTGATTCTGTTTTATGTGTTTTACGTTATGGAGTTGGTCACGAAGTCCCTTTAAATCAAAAAAACTTTATCTCTACAAATATCATAATCATGCAATATCCCGAGTAAGGGATCGACAGAGTGCCCCATTTTTTTTGGGGCAGTCGTCCAGCGGAGGTACGTAGCTGGAGGACGGAAACGGAGTGGACCTCGAAAGAGCCCGGCCCTGTCTGAGCAGCGAAGGCAGGAGGGAAAGCCATCAGACAGGGATACTCCCAAAAAAAACTCCTTATAAATCAGATAAGTTTAGAATTGGATTTCGCCATTCTTTTTGGTATTTTTCATACAAATAGATGAACTGTGAACAAACTAATTTTATTCTTTTGCATGTTGGGAGGCATGTCTTTTCAGCATTCCACATCTATCGATTATTCCGTCCCAAGCGATGGATTGGTAGCCTACTACTCCTTCAATGACTGCGACGCATACGATGATAGCGGCAAGCAATCCAATGGTAAAATATATGGCAACGGCATATGCAGATGTGGCGTCGATGGAAACGGCATCTACCTCAATGGCAAGACCGACTATATAGAATTTGGCGGACCAGTGAATAAATATTTTACTACCAGCGATTTTACTTTGAGCTTCTATTTTAAGCCTACGGGCAATACTATTTTTAGGCAAAGCCTCGTGAGTAAGGGCTCCAGCTGTGGTCAAGAGCACGTGCTAGACATACTCCTAGATCAAAACAATAATGCTGTGCAAACCGATTTTATTCAAGAGGAATTTATAGAGTTTGATGACTTGAGTGCCGTACTTCAGTCTGGAGACTGGTATCACTATGCGCTGGTCAGAAGAGGGGTGAGAGCCTATACTTATATCAATGGAAATCTCATGAATGAAGCACGACGATGCAGTGGGGTGGATATCGCAAATGACACTCCCCTATCCATAGGAAATAGTCCATGTGTAGGAAAAGGTGCAAGAAGATTTGAGGGGGTAGTAGATGAACTGAGAGTTTATGAAAAGCCTTTTTCTCATGCTGAAATAATGGGACTTTACATGCGCAACAAAGTGGAAGACGCCGAGCGAGACTGTGTCTCTTAAAACATTTAAAAAAAGCTTATTTTTGCATTAAAATATAAAAGTATGTTGGAGAATATGTTTGGCAATATGGAAGAAAAGCAGCAAAAAATGAAGGAGGCCTTGGTCAATATCATTGTTGAGGCGGAGGCTGGAGATGGAGCCGTGAAGGTAGAAGCTAACGCAGCCAGAGAAATACTGAATATTTCTATCGATAAGGAGAAAGTGCAGCTGGAAGACTTAGAACAGTTGGAAGACTTGTTGCTGGTAGCGATCAATCGAGTTATCGAGCAAGCCAGTGTAAAAGAAGCTGAAGAAAGCCAGAAAATGGTTTCCGATATGCTTCCTCCTGGTATGGGAGGCCTAGCGGACATGTTTAAGTAGTCTATTATCTCATTCCTAGTTGATGACTTCGCTCCTCTATGCAATAGAAGGCATCAAGCCATGCCTTTAAATATACCAGCAATAGCTAGGCTTATTTCTGCGTTTTGTGGCTCGAAGTCGTTACTTTCTGTATAAACTCACTTGAGACATCTAGAAACAGAAATGGCGTTTTTTGGTAAAATAATCATACTTTTGCGTCGCAAACAGCGTTCTTAAATTGTGATCAGTAAAGGAACTTGACCGTATGATTAGACATATCTTTTTCGTTTTATCTTGTACTCTCTTATCTATTAGTGCCTTAGCACAGACTAATGCTGGTCTTGTCCGATATTTTACATTTGACCAGTGTGATGGACGTGATAATGGAACCGCTGGTATAGATGCTATCGTGCAAAACGGTCCTCAATGTGCTTGTGGGGTCAGTGGCAACGGCTTGGAGTTTGACGGTATAGATGATGCGATGATTATACCTGGTACTGCCAACTTGATGAACACCATAGACTTTACTATTAGCTTCTACTACAAGTCTACTGCTGGAGCTAGTCAGGACCTTCTTTCAAGAAAAGAGTTTTGTGATAATGACCATGCCTTTGCCATTCGGGTAATACCGGGCTCGAATACCATAGTCACTCAGATGCGTGAAAATAATGGTAAAGGAACCTTGTTCAATAATACCCTTGATCAAAGCAACTGCTGGCATCATGTCGTATTTGTAAGAAAGGATGACTTTCATACCTTATATCTAGATGGTGTATTGGTAGAAGAAAAAAATACAGTAAGCCGTGTGGACATCTCGAATGAAAATATACAATTGGAAATATCAGGTGGTCCTTGTCTAGGTATTCAAGATCTTCCTTTTAGAGGAATTATCGATGAATTGAGAATCTATAATCGAGCTTTAACGGATAATGAAGTAGAAGGACTCGCTGTTTCTATAGATGAGATCGTTACTCAAGATACTTTGATTTTTCTGGGTAGTACAGTAGACGTATTTAGCTCTGAGAGTTGTGCAGACTCCTATATATGGTCTCCGAGTCAAGGGGTAAGTGATGTGACTAGTCCTGATGTAGCGCTTACACCTGAAAAAACGACCGTGTATTCATTGGCCTACTCGCAAGGCGCATGTACTTCGAGAGATAGTTTTCGTATCTCTGTAATAGATCCTGAACAGCTGGACTGCGAACAACTCTTTATGGCCAATGCTTTCACGCCAAATGGAGATGGAAATAACGACAGCTATGGAATCAGCAATCCATTTGCATTGGAGGAATTTACTTCTTTTGAGATCCTTGACAAATGGGGAGATAAGGTCTACTTCACTAATGATAAGTTTGCAAAATGGAATGGTACCTATAAGGGCGCCAATCTTACTGGAGGCGTCTATCTCTTCCGTGTATTTTACAAATGTGCAGGGGTGGAGCAGGTACGTACAGGAAGTGTCACTATGATTCGTTAAGAAGCATCCATTTCTTTGATTTTTTCATCTATTATAGGATACCTATTATTTTATATTGTCACTTTGGACTCAAATGGTGGCTAATAGCGCCCCCCTATTTATCTCCTAAGTGAAAATCATAATTTGGTCTTAGATTCACTATATTTGTGAAGTACTGTTAATATCTTAGCAATACAAGACTTTTGTACTAATTACACGTCCTAATACTGATTCAACACAAACAATAATGATCAGAATACAATTGATACTATCCGTAATCTTATTCCTCTGCTTGACAGCCTGTCAAAGTGACGTCAAAGTAGATACTGCGGAAAAACTCATAACTGAAACTAAAGAAGCAGCTAAGCAACTAAAACAAGACGCTGAAGCCGTTGCTGAGGATGTTAAAGAGGAAATTACTCCCTCTGAGCCTAAGCTTCTTGAGTTTTATGTAGAGGAAGATAAAGATGCTACTAATAAAGATGCAGAGAAAAAGGCTTCTACTGCTGCAAGTAGTAAAAAAGCACCTAAAGAGGAGGCAAAGGTGGTGAAAAAGACTAAACCTAAAGCACCCGCTAAAAAAGCACCAAAAATGAAATTCGAAAACAACACTTTTGCATTCGGAGTAATCAAACCTGGTGAAGTAATTGAACACAAATTTGAATTTACTAATACGGGTCAGTCCGACCTTATTATCACGGACGCAAAAGCGACTTGTGGTTGTACGCAGCCGAGTTTTCCTTTTGTTCCTATACCGCCTGGTGAGAAGGGGTTTATTGGAGTTAAATATGATAGTACTGGAAAGTTGGGATCTCAAAAACCAACCGTTACTTTAACCACCAATGCCAGCCCTAAAACACAGAAAGTATATCTTGAAGGTCTAGTAATTAGTGAAATGTCAAAAAATTAGATGATAAAAACAAAGTGCCCTTGATCTATCAAGTATATCCTACGACAAATCAAACCTATGACCTTAGCGTTTTAACGCAAGCTGAAAGCTTGTTTAGAATACGCAAGCTAGACGAAGCTATACAGCTCTTAGAAAATAATCTCCCCAAGTATAAGGAGCAATCAGAAATAGCTCCTTTAATAAAGGCATACCTCCTCCTGTCGGGCATCTTGATCAAGAAATTTCAATATTTCGGAAATAAAGAGTGCCTACCACAAGCGAGACAATATATAAGACAAGCCATAGAACTCAGCAAAAACAAAGGAGACTCAGAATTACTAGCAGAAGCCTATCTGATACAAAGTAAAATACGCCAACACAATAATAAAGATGAACGCGGAAGTCTAAAGAAAGCTAAGCAGATCATCGATCAGCTCAATAGCGATTATCTTCAAATCAAGTGGATGTCGTTTGCTGTCCAATTGGATATCAACGACAATGATTTTAAATCTGCATTATCTATGGCGCAAGATGCCATAGGTCAAATAGAGAAAGTCTCTGAAGAGTTGAGAGTAGATCTTGAAGCCAATCTTTACAGCTCCTTAGTAAGTATCTATATCAAGCAACAAGACTACATCAAGTCTATCGAATATAATCAGTTGGTACTCCAATATGCACATGCATTTGGTGATGTGGAAAAGGAACTGATGGCACTCAATAATATGGCCATTATTCATGGACTGAAAGGAGAATATGGCAAAGCCATGGAATATCTTTTTGAAGCTCTCAATAGAAGTAAGGAGATTAACTTTAGAGCACAAGTCGCAAAAAGTCTCATCAACCTCGGTAGTATATATGCACAGCTCTTTAACTCACAGGAAGCAATAAAAAAATACAACCTCGTGCTAGAGGAGTATAAAGATGTGCTTGATCCAAGTACAGCAGTTATCCTGTACAATAATCTTGGAAACATCCACTATGAATCTGATGAGCTATCCATAGCCAAGCAGTATTACACACAGGGGCTCAACTGGGCAGAGGAAAGTAAGTATACCGAAATGCTAGCCCACCTAAATGCGCAACTAGCAAAGTGTGCCATAAAGGAAGAAAAAATTGAAGAAGCAAGATCTTTTTGTAAGGTGGCATCCAGCTACTTTAATGAAGATCCGCAACTCAGTGGATATCAAATACATCTGATCAATCTCGGACAAATAGATTTTCATGTAGGCAAAAACGACTCTGCAAAATGGTTTTTGAGCAAAGGACTAGATCAAGCTACGCAACGTGAGGATCGCAATATGCAAATCATATGCTATGAGGCGTTATCCAATGTGTATAAATTAGAAGGAAATTTTAGAAAGGCAGTCTTGTTTCAAGATCAATACTTGGATCTTAGCCGAACTCTTCAGCAGAAAAAACAAAACTTGCAAATCTTAGATTTGGAGATCAGTCAAGTCATCAAGGATAAGCAACGTCGCATAGAACAACTTATAAAAGACAATGAATACAAAGCGCTACTGCTCAAGCAAAGTGAGCGTATAGCGGAGCAGAATCAAGCACTCAAAGAGATCAACGAAGAACTTAGGCAATATGCCTATGTCACTTCTCATGACCTGAAAGAACCTCTTCGAATGATTAGTAATTTTTCACAATTGCTAGAGCGAAAGTACAAAGATCAACTGGGTGAAGAAGCTGAAGAGTTTTTCAATTATATTGACGAAGGGGTGCATCGTATAGATAGTCTCCTCGAAGACCTACTCAAATATACCACCATAGGGAATGCACATGTTGAGCAAAGTCAAGTACACCTCAAGGATGTCGTTGATATCGCCATAATGCATTTGAAGGGAAAGATATCTGATAGTCAAGCTACTTTTAATATCGATTCACTTCCTTATGTATACAGCAATCAATCTCTACTCATACAGCTTGTACAAAATTTGATTAGCAATGCGATAAAATTTCGAAAGACAGGGACCGCTCCAAAAATTAGGATTAGTAGTGAAGAGGATGAAATATCCTACATCGTTACGATTACCGACAATGGAATTGGGATTCCTGACAATCAACTCAAACGAATCTTTATCATCTTTCAGAGACTACATCCTAGAGGCATGCACGATGGTACGGGAATTGGTCTCGCCATCTGCAAGAAGATCATCAAGAAATTGGGTGGAGATCTTTGGGTAAAGTCCACAGTAGATGTGGGTACCTCTTTCTCATTTTCTATACCGAAGGTAAATATGGAATTTTAGCCTAGGACTAGCTTAGCACTTTAGAAAAGTGATAAATAGATTTCGGAATTAATTCTCTTTGTTGTTGATCAAAGTCACATTACCACGATAAGTCAATACTACGTCATCAATAAATTCGATACTAGCGACATAAAAGTACACTCCTGGATTGGCAGCTTTGCCTCTCATTTTACCATCCCATCCTCCAGCTTCAGAGCTACCAGAAACGAAGTTTTCCTTTTCGAAAACAATCTCTCCCCAGCGGTCATATATCGTGAATGCAAGAATTTGACTAACTCCTACCCCCGTGAATGGAGAAAAGAAATCATTAAACCCATCTACATTTGGGCTGAAAACGTTTGGAATATAAACATTTCTATCACTGTCTACTTTGATAAAAATTTCATCTGAACCTACACATCCGTTTACATCGACGGCAAACAATTCGTAAAAGGAATCATCCAATGGACTGGCAGTAGGATTGGTACAATCATAACAGGTAAGTGTACTATCCCCTGGACTTTCTACCCAAAAGATACTATCTATATCGATTGATGACTGGATAGAACCAAAAATAAATGTACTGGATCCAAGGTTTATTTCTTGATCCACTCCTGCTTGCACTTGTAGTTCTGATGGTTCATTGGCAGTCACTTCATATGTTTCTCTACAGCCTATACCATCAAAAACGGTAATGGTATACTCTCCAGCAAAAACTGGAATTTCACTATTTATCGGTACCGTAGGCCCTGCGTTTACAGTGTAGAAATAAGGTCCCCCATTTCCACCCGAAGCTCCGGTTACTTCAAGATTGGTCTGCTCTCCAAAACAAGGCGCTAAGGCAGGTACTGGAATTGTAGCATCTATCGGTATAGGCTCTATAATGGTAGCCTGCGCCGTATCTGTACATCCGTTGGCATCTTCTACTGTAAGTACATAACTCCCTGCCGCTAAGGTTGTATTGGTAGAAAAGGTATCCAGACTACCAGAATCCCACTGATAAGAAACCGTACCTGTTCCACCTTCAAAGTCTGCTATCAACAAGCCATCAGCTTCACCATTACAACTTATATTTTGGACGTCTAATATGAATGCATCCAGTGAATCTGGTTGTGAAATTTGAGGGTTTGTAACCACTGCACAATCGTTTTCATCTCTGATAATAATATTGTAAGAGCCTGCACTCAAATCCGTCAATGTAGATCCATTCAGATTAGCAGCAGTCTCATAGGTAAACATGCCTGTACCTCCTGTTGCTGTCAATTCAATTTCTCCGTCTTCTGCTCCAAAACAAGAAACATTGGTAATACCTACATCCACTGATATTTCAGCTGGTTCAGGAATGGTCAGAAAAGTATCCAAGACACAATCTCCAGACGTAAGCCTAAAGTCTTGCAATCCACCCATTAAGTTCATTGAAGTAAGCCCATTTTCTCCTGAAGCCCATAAATAATTGTATACCGGTCCTGTTCCGTTAAAAGCAGTCACTGTTGCCGAGCCATTAAAAGGCGGCTGCCCAAAACAGGGTACTCCAGTTATTGCAGAAAACTCTACGCTAAGCGGTGGTGGATTTTCTATGGTCAACTGCACTACTTCAGACTCACATCCATTTGCATCAATGACAAACACATCATAGACTCCAGGTACTCTTCCACCTATCACATTCATGGTAAAAATTTCACCATTTACATTAAATGTATAAGGAGAAACTCCTCCTAGAACACTTAGATTCAAAGCCCCAAAAGTATCCGATCCCCCATCATGACATGCAGGTGGATCCGTAGATGTATTAACTAAATCAATCTCTAAGGCCGCAGCTGGTCCAAGTGTCACCATCATACTGCTAGAGCAGTTATCTACAGCAATAACTGTCACGGTATAATCACCAGGATCGAGACCAGTAATCGTAGCACCAGTTTGCGTACCTCCACCAGGAATAATCCACTCCACTCTATCTACAGCAGAACTTCCATCCATGAAATTTACCGTCAAACTTCCATCCATAATACCTGGACATGAAATACTGACAGAATCAAAACCGATAATTTGAGGAGGTTCTGGTGCAGTGATCATTTCTGTGTCTGTACCAGGACAGTCATTGGCATCTCTTACTATGACTGTATAGTTTCCTTGTCCTAAGCCTGTAATAAGACTATCCGTAGAAGAATTCATATCATCCCATATAAAGCTATATCCTCCTACCCCTCCAGTAGTCACTGCAGCTGCCGTGCCATCCATACCCCCAGTATCACAGGTTTCGTTGGTTACTGCAATATCTACTTCGATTGCAGCAGGCTGCGTCAAAAATATACTTTGCAAAACAGAACATCCAGAACTGACCTCAGTGACCATGAGATCATAGCTGCCTGCTCCTACATTCATAAGGATAGGGCCTACAGACTGTCCTGTAATCCCAGGTCCAGTCCAAATAAAGCTAAAATCTGTAGTTGTATTAGATTGCTCCACAGCATTCAATATCGGAAAGGCTTCGATGTTTCCATTGGATTGACCATTGCATAATGGTTCTTCAATTTCAAAACGAGCGCTCAGGCTAGGTCCTCCATTGATGACAGTAACACTTGCGCTACCAACTAAAGAAGGTACACTATTGTCCGTTATTGCTATACAATACTCTCCCGGATTTAAGGAGTTGACGACAACCGCGTTCCCTGCTGGTTCTGGGCCTAAAATAATATCTCCATTGTTGCAATCCGTAATCAACAAGCTGTATGGCAGCTCCCCTCCTAAAATACTTAATGATATTGCTCCATCCAATGAGCTCTGACAAGTAGAAGCTGTAGGAGTTGCGGTCACAGTAATCGCACCTAGTATATCACCCACAATGACATCAGCTCCTACCACACATAAATCGGGTTGGCCAAATACGCCAGCAGGTGTATTGATCTGAGGAGAATTTCCATTGGCCAAATCAGTTATTGCCAATGAAGAAAGATCCCCATTTGCACCAAGACTTTCAAAACAAAGAGAAAATGCAATAGTACCATCTGTCAAGGTCACCCCCGTTCCAAAATGAGCAAAGCCAACGGTAATGATTTCCATGCCGCCCGCATTGGTTGCCACCCCTGCGAAAAATTCATTTGGATCTAGAGCTGTACTTTGTCCTCCATCAAATCTAAAAATAGAGCTATCAAAAGAAAATCCTAATTGGAATGCTAAAACGTCTTCAAATCCTTCAATAACAATATCTACACATCCGATCTCTCCCTCTGGAATAAGCGTTTGTGAAAGTGTGAATTTAAAAGGTGGGCCGACTGCAGTCTCTGCACTGATTACCGGATGGACAATCAATAGCAATATGCTACACAGTAAAAACACAATACGAGTACAACTATCCTTCATAAAAAATGATTGTCTGGTCTAGAGCAGGGTTAAAAATGTAAGTGCTATTAACAGTATAGATTGAATAATCTAAAACGGCTAAAATAGCGAGTATATTGCCAAAACACGGCTTATACTGCTACTGTTTTAGAACGCCACCTACTTTTTGATGTCATGAATCAAATTTAGTGTCAAAATACTCCGTATAAACTAAGTTATACCTGGTTTTTTCGCCTTGAACTTGATAAATTTCATTCAAAAACTGAAGTGACATTTTAAAGCAGCATTGGTAATGATTATCTGCTAAGACACGTGCTCAAATTTAGGGATTTAATCCCAATTTTAGTGTTATTTGGGCTTGGATTCGACTTTCTGATCTTCAAGCAGGTATGAACTAGCTCTACAAATGGCAAATTCTACACATATTTTAGAATTTCGGCTTGATAATATTGACAAATTTGGAAAGGAAACTGATGGTTTTAACACTTCTATTGATCTTTTTCTCCAACTTTGGCAACAGATGAATCATATCTTTGGCGTATGATTTTGTAGCCAATTTGGCAATCATCAGGAGCTGATCCACTTCCCCCATATTTCCTTGCCATTCTTCTACTGAGGCCATGATGGTATCTATTTCCTTCCTATTTACTTTTGCAAATTGGTCAAAGTGCTTGACCGAATTTTTAGGATTTACATAGCCAAGTGACTCGTTGATTACTTGCACGAATGAGGCACCTAGCGCATCCATCTTAGCTTCTGGGCTCATCGTTTTGCTAAATGCAGCCTCACTTAGGACACTATTGTGCACTTTCATCAATTTATTCATTCGCATGCTTCCACAAGACTGTAAAGAGATCAAAGCAGCAAGTAGCAAGAAAGTGTAGCGGAATTTCATATTATTATTTTTCACCAAATTTAATGAAAATAAAATTGTTGTGATTATTTATTTGGGTATTCCCCAGATAGTAGAAGTAGCCTCCTAAGGTCGACTACTTCTACTATCTGCGTCGGGCTATCCAAGACTCCGTATACACTCGGTCCTAGGATGCTGGCACGCCCACTATCCCAGGCAAGCATCCTACGACTGCTGCGCCCATTTCCTACCGTTCATGGGCTTGCCTCTTTCCTATCCCTAATACGACGAACTTACCCATAAAATAGACCTCAAGCCCTGCGATAGGGATATGGAAGGGGCGACTGATAAGGAGCAGTGTCGCTGGAGGAACGGAAGCGATACCGAGTGAATAACGAGCCTGGAGGAGCCCGGCCCATGAATAGAAAAGAGGTTTGCATTTTTCTATGCAAACCTCTTTTCTATTCATGGGAATCGCCCAAAAAAATATAACTAATAAGCGTCTAATTGTAAAAACGATATGCTACATAAAATTCATACCCCAAGCCTATGCTTGACCCTAGTTTGCCCAGATTGTATGTTGCTAGACCGCCGATGCGCATTTGGCCATCTTCAAAAATCCCATCTGTAAGAATCACACCTCCTTGGACTGAAAAATTTTGGGACACACTGAAATTCGCTGCTGCCCAAAAAGTATCCTCTTGCTCCATACGAAAGCCTGCGTTGAGTTCATAAATATTCTCTCCAGCATAATTCAACCAAACACTGGGTTCAATATAGGTATTTGCATTCATCAAAAGCGTGACACCCATGATCGCATTGGCATGCGGCGCTCGCAAGAAATTGACGTCTTGGTCTGTGCCATCAAACTTTAAGTCTGAAGAAAAAAGTTGCTGCACTCCTACACCGAGGTATATGGTATTGCTATCAAATTTATCTTTATTGGTCGTATAAAAAATACCAGCACCGGCATTTGGAATAATCTTGCTCGCTCCATCCACAGGCATTAATGGATCTTGCTCTAGACTAGTCAATATATTCTTGGTATCAACTCGGTATTCTCCATAAGTCCCCAAAAGTCCGATGGATAAAAAGTCCTCTCTCGTAATGTTTAACTTGAATTGGTAATTATAAGTAAAGCCAATAGCATTGAACAATAAAGGGTGCGTCTTATCGTGCATCATGTACATCCCCATGCTCATATTTTTATCTACAAAGGGATATTGAAAAGAAGCCATCAAGGTACGTGGTGCATCATCAAAACCAACCCACTGTTGCTTATAGGTCGCTCCTAGTTCCCAATAATTATGGATACTGGTCATAGCCGGATTCCAGATAAAAGCGTTCGCATCATAAGTACTGCGCTCTGGCAATTGCTGTGCAAATCCAGTGCAGATAAAACTTGTAAAAAATAAAACACCAAGGTAAATCTTAATCGTATTCATATCTTGTATTTAGATTTTTTTGATGTCTACTAAAACCAGCTCGTAATCAAATACGAACTGGCTTCTTAGTAAACATAAACACATAGTCGTTGTAACACAACTATTTCAGTAAGTCTCTTTGGAGCCATTTTTCCACTACAATTGGTAGTAAAAAAAGCACTCCTATTTTATTCTCGTACGATAGTAAGTGTCTGCTTTATCTGCTTATCATTGATAAAGGATAAGACATAGTAATAATTACCTGCGGGCAATGGCTTCCCATTATACACACCGCCAAACCGTTCTTGATCTCTTTGGTAATTTATTTTTTCATAAACTACTTTGCCCCATCGATTGAATATTCTAAAAGTATTGGTTCCAAACTTGGTGATATCTCCAAAATCTAAAACATCATTTTGCCCATCTCCATTGGGGCTAATCAAATTGATATGCGGAATAAAAGAGGCAGGATCATCAGCCACAAAAACAATCACTGTATCAAAAGTAGTACACTGATTTTGGTCAATAATCATCACAAAATACTGCGTGCTGTCCTCTGGCGTCACCGAAGGATTTGGTATATCATAAGCACTCAAAGGGTACTCACTGCCTGACCAATAATAAAATTCGCCACCACTAGCTCCTAGTCTTGTAGATTCACCAACAGGTACACACATGTTGGCACCGGCAGTAGCCTCAATGCGGTGAAGCGCGACGGGAATTTCAATCTCGTCGGCTCCACACTCCCCTTCCGAAATAACGGTATAAGTTGTGTTTTCATTTGGATGGACTAAAGCAGTTCCACCCTGGGCATCCGTCAATTCATTGGTAGGGTCTATCCATTCGTAATCTACACCTCCTGATACATGGAGCACGATAGAATCTCCTGGACAGATGATAATATTTTCTTGAGCAACTTGTAGCTGTATGTCTTCTATATAGTTGATCGAGATGGTATCCGTTGCTACACAACCCGCTTGGTTGGTAACTGTCACGGCATATAAACCAGAATCTTCAATGCTAATATTTTGTTCTGTGGAACCTTGAGACCATTCATAAGAAGAGAATTGTCCAGCCTCCAAATTTACGGTTTGCCCAAGGCAAGCTTCGATATCTTGGCCTAGACTAAAGCTAAAGGAATCCAACTGGGCTATATTAAACTCTGCTGTCAGGCTGCATCCATTATTATCTGTGATGGTAAGTGGATAGTTTCCTGTACTTAGTGCTTGGATAGCACCACTCGTAAATTGTGCTTTATCATTCAAGGCAAAAATATATGGAGGAGTACCGCCCTGGACATCTATCTGCGCACTTCCTGAAGCTTCCGCACAATCAGAAGCTGTAGTTAAAATTTCATTAATTGTCAAAGAAGATAAGGGTTGTGCAATCAAGTAAGTGGATTCGTGCAAAACTGTACCGATACTATCTGACACGGTTAGCGTGTATTCACCGGCAAGTAAGTTTTCCAAATTTTGCAGATCGCTTACAAAGCCTCCAGGGCCAGCCCAGCTATATATCACACTGGATTGATTGGCCTCTATTTGAATTGATCCAGAAGCATCATCGGCGCATGCCACATCGCTTACATTGGAAGATGTAATTTCAAAATTGCTTTGTGGTATATCCTTGTCTACGATTTCGACTGATCCATTCTCAATGACTAATCCAATAGAATCAAATACTAAAGGAACAGTTGTAGCTTTAAATATTTGTATAGGTAATGAATCTCCATTGATTTGCACAGGGCTCATGTCTCCTATCTCGCCTACCGCAGTAAAGTGAAGTCTCAAAAATACTTGGCCATCGTTCAATTTTTTTCCTTCCCCGTCTATATCAAACCAACTTATATTGAGGTTGCCATCATCTGAAGACTGCTCCCCTACGGCCACCAAATCAAGGTCAAGTGTTTCAGAATTATCAAAATTAATAATGGCTGGGTCCCAGCTCACAGAAAACTGTGCACTCACTATACTGTCAAAATCTAAGGTGAGAATATCGAGCACTACTTCCTCTTGTTCATAAGCTAGCTTATGTGGGATACTCAAAGTGAGATCTTGTCCTAGCGTAATATGTAAGGCAACAAAGAAGCAGCAGACTGACAATAGAATGGCCTTCATTATGTGTTACGTTTATGTCGACGTTCTGAGCCCCTTCATTAAAAATGAAAACGATTCAAGCCAACTGTGTTTACAATGTGTTTACTAATAGGTTTTTTTTACGCTTAACAAAAAGCATAGGTCCAGGGTGCAGAAAAACCAAAAAAACTACACCCTGAAACAAATACTTTATTTATTTTAAGGATATCATACTCTTTGTAATACTTAAATCCTGTGCTGTAAGGGTGTAATGAAAGACACCTGTACCCAACTCATTTTGACTCAAAGTAATCAGGTTCTCCCCTTCATTAAATACTTGTGAGATTACCTTAACTGTCTCTCCAAGTACATTTGTGATTGTCAAATCAGCTTGCATAGATCTTGGAAGTGTAAATTCAATCTGAGTGAAACCTGTAAATGGATTTGGTGTATTTTGCTTAAGTTCAAATTGACTACCTACCAAATCATTGTTTACTGAAGTAAGCGGAGTATCACTTACATTAAGCACCACCTCTAGCTGCTGTAGGGCTTCATTATGTGCTTCTGTACGGATAGATTTATTGCTTAAGGATACGTAATCTAAAATATTTTCAATATCCTCCGTAGCTTTAAACCTAAGTGTAAATAACTTCTCATCCGCATCTACTGATAAGCCCTGCCCGTCCAAGCTAAACCAACTGGCTCTAAGAGAACCTGTATCCGCATCTGCATCTCCCAAGGCTAAACCTAACAAGTCCTCATGATCAGACTTCTCTACTTCTTCAAAACTCATCATAGCCTGATCAAAAGAAAGTCCTAATTGATAACTAACAATCTCATCAAAGTTGTTGCTAGAGAAGTTCAACTCAAATGTTTCTCCCTTGTTAACGGATACTTCGTTAATATATAGATCAAGGATACCTTCTGCTTTGCTAAGATCCTCATCAGCAAAGTTGCTAGGATTAGCATGACCCAATATATCTCCTACTTTCACCCCAACGAAGTTGGACACTTCGTCACTCATGACCATTACTTGATCTGAGCTGTTGTATGGGAAAACATTGTAAGCGTCAAAGTCTGCTGGCATCTGATCATTCTCCTGAACAAAAGTCCAAGAAGGACAGAAGTCCAAGCCTTCAGCAGTCCCAATGATCAATTGCTGTAAGATGAATAAATCTATTGTTGTAAATGAATTACTACAGTTTGCATCACCAGCAATAACCTGGTAAGGAGAAACTATTTCAATTGGATCTAATCCTAGTATAAATCGTTGACCGACGAAAAGTGCATATGATGACAATCCGTTTTGATCGTTGAAATCACGCTCTGGTAATACAGAGTACATCTCACCCATAGGTAAATCTGGCTCCATGAAGTAACCATCGCTATCAGTCATCTGTGTATTTTGAAGGTTATCACTAAGAATAGTAATCTGGGTATTTTCTATACCCTCTCCCCAATATGTTTTTACGTTTCCAGAAATTCTTGCCGAAGAAGAAATACTCACTATTCCTTTTAATTCAATAGAAGGTAAAACGGTAGCTAGCCCCGCAACCATGGATCCAACCTCTACCTGGAGAGGACTATCTGTGATATGAATAGTAGTTGACTCGTTGGCTTCTCCTGTCAATGTAACATCGATATAGAATAAAATATCTCCATCTGCTACACTTACTCCATTCCCATTATTGTTTACATAATTGAAAGTAGAACTTGCAGAAATGTAATTAGGACTAATCACGCCTGGACTGATTCCATCAATAGTGCATAGTGCATCATTTGCTACTTCTAGTGATCCAGCTAATGTAACTATGGTTTCACAATTGGCAATCGTTACGGGTATGCTAATGCTGCTTCCTGTAGCTCCTGCTCCATTCTGTACATCCAAGATCACTACATCTGTAGGCAAGCTAACAGTTACATCATTGCAGATAGTATTTGCTCCACAAGTATTAGTCACCGTAAGACATACGGTATAGGTACCTGCATCACAATATTCATGACTTGGGTTTGTAGCTGCTGAAGTAGACCCATCACCAAAGTCCCAAGAATATAATCCTGATGAAGCACTATTGGTAAAGGTTGTCGTCAATGCATTACTTGTTGATGTAAAGCTTCCTGTAGGCGCACCTGCCGAATTGTTTACAGTAGTCGTAAATATCTGAGGACAAGCATTCGCATCTGAAACCGTGATATCATATGTTCCACTTGGTAGATCGTCTATACTAATTGCATTGTTATTAAAAGTTGCATTGTTAGATACAGGGCCTGACCAAAAGATGCTGTAATTGGATGCACCACTTATCACTTCGACACTTATGCTACCGTCATCATTTCCACACGATCCATTATTGGTGGATGTAATGATTTCAAAAGCACCACTACCTCCAATATTTGCAGAGCCAATTGTTGAATTATTCTGAGCATCAGTAACCGTTACAGTATAGTTGCCCATTCCTAAATTTAAGATATTGTATATTCCTGCAGAGGTAACATCTGTTCCACTCGCTGCACCAGACCATGTGATGGTATATGGTGCTACTCCATTATTCAGATTTAAGAATAAGTTTCCTGGATTACCACATGTCATATCAGTAGGTGTGACATTTATTGCAAAGGAACTACCACCTGATCCAGTACCTGTGCCTGTACCTGAATTGGTCAAGACAAAAGTTTGGGTAGAAGAGCATCCATCTTTGTCATCAACAGAAATTGTATATGTACCTTCCGTCAAGCTTGTAATATTAAAGAACTGACCCGTCACAGTTACCGTACCGCTTGTTGGTCCAGTCCATGATACTGTATGATCAGGATTGTTGGTCACAATCTCTATCAATACACTTCCGTCATTGGTATTTGTTGGTTGCGAAACCGTACCCGCAAATACAGTAGGCGCTCCATTTTCTAATACTTCTATAGTTTGCGAAGCAGAACAAGCATTTGCATCTGTAATGGTTGCCGTATATGTTCCGACAGGTAAATTTGATATATCATTAATTACATTGCTTGCTGAATATGACCCTGACTGAACACCTGTCCACTCTACTAGGTATGGTGGTGTCCCTGAGTTGACAGTAATCCAAATGGATCCAAGAACATCACAATAAGCATTTGTCACGGAGATATTTGCATCAAAGTTGCCATTATCATTCGTAATAGTAACTGTTGTAACAGCATTACAACCGTTGGAATCGACGATACTAATATCGTAGGTTCCAGAAGCTAAATCGCTCATATTAACCATGTTGCTGTTAGTAGTGGTTGAACCATTTTCGGGGCCAGTCCAAGTAAGTGTGTACACTGGGGTACCACCTGATATGTTCAATAGGAATCCTGGTGTTTGCCCGCAACTTCCATTAACGGCTGTAGCTGATACATTTAAGTTACTATTTGTAGAATTATTAATTACAAAACTTGTGCTGCTTCCACAGCCATTGGCATCTGTAATATTCACAGTATAGGATCCATCTGTTAAGCCATCAAAGCTAACGGAACCACTAGTCGAAGATTGACTATGAGATACTGGTCCTGTGATTTGGATATCATAATCTGCAGCACCTCCTGTTGCATTAATATTAACTGAGCCATTCGACCCACACATATCATTTTGTGCTACAGCAGAGACAGAAACATTGCTATTAGAACTATTTATAACTATATCCATTGTTTGCGCACAACCATCACTATCTGCAATAACAAACTGATAAGATCCAGCGGCTAAATCATTAACAAGAATAGAATTTGTACTACTTGTAAATGTGTTAGCAGCAGCACCTGTTTGATTGATCGTATATGGAGCAAGTCCATTGCTTACATTGAAAGTAACAGAACCTGTAGCGTCGCAAATTGCATCAGTATGTGTTTCTGCGATAGCAATATCACATCCACCTCCAAATACAATAATAACAGTATCAGAGCAACACAAGACAGTATCCATTATGATAAGCTCTTGAGTTGGTTTGTCATTATTCACTTCTACTCCAAAACCTGTTGCAATTCCAGTAAAGTTGATATTCATGGTAGATTGAACTCCTGATCCTAAGTGAGTAGCTTTTATGCTTCCATATGCACCAGAAGAATCTCCTCCCACAATACTAAATTGTGCAGGCTGATGTGTCCAACCACCTGTAGGATCCCATACATTAAGTGAATCTGTAAGATCCTGCATAGTTTGCACTTGTCCAGAAAAAGTCTGACCATTTGCTTGCCATTCGTCTATCATGTAGGGCCCATCTTGACCTAAGCCAAATAGTACTACATATGAATATTGAATCAAAGTATCTATATCACAAGCTTGCACTGGCAACATATAGTCCAGATCATTCAGAATGATATTATAAAGATTTTTGTCTAAGAATGGTATAGGCACACAAACTTCTTCAGGCTTTGTTCCATCAAAATAGATAGTGTCTACATCAAATATATCTGGACAAACACAATCATTCAATACAGTGAAACTAGCATTTGTCGAACATCCATTTTCATCCGTAACCGTCACTGAATACATACCCTCCGTTAAGTCTGTCGCAAAACTAGTAGTTGATACATTCGGCATCCATGCATAGGTCAAGGCTCCTGCACTCCCACTGACAGTGATGTCAACTGAGCCCTGGTCACAACAGCTTGCGTCGTTGATATTTGATGTGAGTGAAATCGTAGAACCTACGTTCATTACTGTCACCTCAATGGACATTGTACACCCATTGACATCGGTAGCAGTTACTGTATATGTACCATTCATAAGATCAGCAAGAAGCATGTTTCCAGCTGTAGTAGTTGCAGATCCAGAACTAGGACCTGACCAATCGATAACTATATCTCCGGTAACGAAGGTGAGGTCTATAGATCCATTTTGATCACAAACTCCATTATTTGCATTACCGCTTAAATTTAAATTTGTAGTGCTGCTAACAAGCTCAGTCATTATCTCCACTGTACATCCATTTGCACTAGTCGCAACTACTGTATAGGTTCCTGCTGGAGCGTTACCAACACTTAATAAACCGTTGGTCGGGGTACCTGATCCTGATATCGGTCCTGAGTAAGTAACATTAGTGGCATCTGTATTGATAGTAAGCGAACCATTGGTCTGACAAATTCCATCGGTAGAGGTAGCAGTAACATTTACTTGTTCAACTACATTCTCCAACACTACTGATGTAGTCCCTGTACAGCCATTCGATGCTTCTACTGTGATTTCGTAAGTTCCAGGCGTAAGATCCAAAATTGAGAATGATCCTGTATTTGAAGAACTAGAACCCGATAAAGGTCCTACCCAAGAAACCACACCTGCTCCTATATCAAAGCTTACCTCAATAGAGCCGTTAGTATTACAGATTCCATTGGTTCCTATAGCTTCAACATTCACTACTGTATTCTCCACAGCAATAGAAAAGGACTTCGTTGTTTTACAACCATCTATATCAATAAGCGTAATAGAATAATCGCCTGCGGGTAAATTCTGAATGGTATAAGACCCTGAATTATCTATAATATTTCCATTGACTGGACCTGACCAAACAATATCATATTGGCCACTTCCAAATGTTACTAAAGCCGAACCTTTTGATTGGCACACTGCATCTATAGGTGTTACTGTAAAGTCAACATTGTTGTCAACGGCTATAATCTCTTCACCAATTTGAATGTCGCATCCATTTCCTACAGATACTAATACGTCATACCATCCCTCTGGTAAATCAGTTATTGAAAATACTCCATTAGTGCTATTTGCAGATCCAGTAGTAACACCTGTCCAAGAGATTACTGCATCGGGAGCATCATACATAATATTTATTGATCCTCCGCTTCCACAGACACTAGCTGTAGTTGAACTAGTAACAAGGATCGGGTTTCCTTCATTAATAATTTCTATTTCTTCGTTTTGTGTACATCCATCAGCACTTGTCACTGCAACCCAATACGTTCCAGGAACGGCATTACTAATATTAAAACTTGAAGTGGTTGTTCCAGAACCATTTAATGGTCCAGACCATTCCACACTATATGGTCCACTAGCCCCTGAAATGGCAATCACAATACTTCCTGGATTACCACACATGCCATTGGTCCCAGTGAGTGTTAATGAAAGATCATTGGAGTCATTATCAATAATTTGGATACCACTATCTGAGCAGCCATCATTATCTGTCACTGTCACTCCATAACTACCAGATAGTACATTATTGATTGTATAGTTAGGACCTGCGCTTGTCGCAGCACCAGAAGTCGGACCATCCCATGATACATTGTATCCAGGAGTACCACCATCTATTTCAACAGTAATTTCTCCAGGAGTACCACAAGTTCCATTCCATGGAGCTGTGGATATTGTCATTCCTGATCCTGTGTTATTGATCATAGTATTTACCCAATCCATACAGCCGTTTTCATCTGTCACCTCTATACTATAATTACCCGAAACTAAATCATCAATAATAAATACTGGACTCGTAGAGGTAACTGTATTAGAAGCTGGACCAGCGTATGAAATGGTATACGGTGAAGTTCCATTTGTAACGGTGACTTCTAGATTACCCAGTTCACCACAGCTTCCATCATTAGGCCAAGCATTGACATTAATCGTACTGTTATTTGGATCAATAATGACCACTTCGGTATAAGTACAATTATTTGCATCTGTGATGTTAATGGTATAAGTACCTGGAGTAAGATTTGAAATATCAAAACCATTAGTAGAGGTCGTTCCAGATCCATTTTGAGGACCAGAATAATCTATAGCATATGGTGCTGACCCGTCATTAATATCTATCCAAACTGATCCAGCATCGCAAGTACCATCTATGATAGATATATCAACATCCAAAGTACCTACCGTATTATCAATGGTTGCTACTTGATATGCTTGGCACCAGTTGGCATCCATAACCGTAACTGAATATGCTCCTCCCTGTAGATTTGGAATAGTAAAAGTAGAAGCATTTGAAGTTACTGATCCATTGGTCGGTCCAGACCAAGAAATATTATACTGAGGTAAACCATTGGATATATTAATGGTCAAGGCTCCGTTTTCACCGCAAATCCCATTCGTTGCGACAAGGTCTATATCAATATCCTTTTCTTCAATTACGAAAATCATTTCATCAGAACACCAGTTGCCATCTTCTATAAGAACGGTATAAGTTCCCCCTGGTAAATTAGGAATATTGAAATTTGAACTATACGTGGTAGCACTCCCAGAAACTGGCCCCGTTACTTGTATTGTATATTTTGGAGCACCATTCGCAAGTGATATATGTATCTTACCGAGAGACTCACATTGTGATGGTGTGGTATATCCTGTAACTGTAAAATTATTATTGTTCTGTTGTACCGTAAATGTTTTAGAAACAGTACAGCCAAATTTATCGGTAATAAAAATGGTATAATCTCCAGCAGGAAGTTGATTGATATTAAAATTATTTGAAGCAGATGTAGCAGTTCCACTTATCGGCCCATTGATGTTAATCACATAAGGTGCTTGTCCATTGCTAAGTGATACATTGACAGAGCCCTTAGTACTACATACCGCATCCTTTACCAATAAATTTGCCTCCAAATGAGATCCTAGATCTTTTACTTCTGTGACTTCACTATCATGGCAGCCATTAGCATCTGTCTTGGTCACCGTATATACTCCTGGAGGAATATTGTAAATCGTACAGGTATTACTATATGTGGTAAAACTACCCGAAATAGGCCCAGTCCAGCTTACAATATATCCTGCAGTACCTCCAGTGGATGTAACGGTAAAGCTACCATTACTTTGACCACAGTTGGTTCCTGTAGCAGTCACATCGACATCAATATTACATGATGATGGACAATCCACAAGTAGTTGATAATTACTAGTCGCTCCATTATAACCATCCACTACTACATAATAGGTTCCTGGTTGAAGTAGCGTGCTAATATGTTCATTAGTCGTCCCTGGATGAGAAGAAAATTTAACACAATCTCCACGATCACATTCCTCTAATAAAAACAACTCAAGGTTTTCATTGAGGTTAGTCAGGTAGATATCCACCTGCCCTGTTTGAGTCAATGTGAAAGTATGTACTACTTCATTACCATTGTTTTCAACATTCAACACATTACCACATCCATAGGCTGAAACATTGTCTTGACCATGTGTATTGTTGTAGTTGAATGCTTGCCCACAGGATAGTTGGATTGCATCATTACAATCTAAATTTCCACAACTAACTTCCAATTTGAAATCGCCTTGGTAACTTGGTAACAAACCGTCAACTACTATATAATAAGTACCAATTGGTGCATTCTCTAAAACAATGCCTTCATTGTTGGTACTTTGATTATTGCTTTGACTTGCACCTATACAAGTAAGGTTATCACAATCTCCAGAAAGCAAAAATAAATCAAGGTTTACACCTGGAGTGATAATCTCAAGTCCTATTTGAAGATCTCCAGCTTGGTCCTTGTTTATTACATATACTTTATCGGCTCCTAGGTATTTGACACTTGCATTCCAATAATAGGATTCAATATCATTACCCGCTCCTATCGTCGTTTCACTTGCAAGATAATCTCCACATTCTATAGGTGTTGCTTCAGCACACCAATTATCTACTGTCGTAGCCCCACAAGCACCAGGCGTATAACTTACTACACCCGCTGCATCCGCAAAACAAGCATTGGTATAAGTCACATCGTTACATCCACATACTGGCTCATACACATTAACACAACTTGCATGCGGATCCATCATATCTGCATCTACACATACATTATTACAAGGTCCTTGTGTATAAAATGAAATTCCGCTTGCCTCAGCACGACAACTATTTTGGTATGTAAAACCATCGCATCCACATACTGGCTCATAAGTGGAAGGACAATTTTCTGAAATGATACCCGTATTGCGATCTATATCAACTCCGCTACTTGAAGCAACTAATGTTGGGTCAAAACAGCTTGAATTCAATACACATGCTCCCAAGGTATACTCTGTCACTCCAGAATTTTCAGCAACACATGAATTCAAATAGGTAACATCATTACATCCACAAACTGGAATATAGTTGTTGCTACAATCAGCCACAGATATAGGATCTATCTCTTGAGGATCGATACATTCGCCAAAACATACTCCTGAAGTATAATCGGTGATACCTGCTGCTTTTGCAAAACAACTATTCATATAAGTAACTCCATCACTACCACATACAGGATCTAAAACTTGTGGGCAGTTTACAGGATTACTAGATCTTGCATTTTGAACAACCTCTACTTTGAAAGAAGCTGCCGCAAAATCTACAGGTATAGAATTTAAGTTTTTATCAATCAATCTTACACTATCAACTTTGATACTAATAGAATCAACTATTAGTGGTGCTATAACATCATCATCAATGATGAAAGAGAAGGTACCTACTTTTCCATATCCCTCCGCGGCATTTATCTTATTTGTTCTGACATAAGCAAACTCCACTTGTCTTGACGTTGTATCTGTATGGATGGTATTAACTGCAACGCCATTACTTGGATCTGTAAATGCATTTGACTCTGCGTTAAACTGAACAGGTGCAGATAAACTCACAT
Source organism: uncultured Saprospiraceae bacterium (assembly GCA_937974575.1). GTDB lineage: Bacteria > Bacteroidota > Bacteroidia > Chitinophagales > Saprospiraceae > JALZVN01. The sequence goes on from CALJVI010000051.1 coordinate 58,192, forward strand.
AAGGTTTATCATAACTAATTACCATAGCAACACCATAGAATGAGTCTATCGGCATTGCAATATCACCTAGATTAAAGTCAATTTTGAATTCTTCTCCTTCGTTAACAGAAGTAATATTAGGCGTCATAGTCAAGACTGGATCTCCAGTAACGCCTTCCACATAGGCATCAGCATTATTTGTAATGCTACTTGAGTTGTGGGTGAGAAGATAGTTAGCTTTTATAGCCATCACTAAGTCATCCTCATTGATAACACCATCCCCATTACAATCCCCGTAGGCGAAGTTGGTGGTACTATCTGCGTAATCGTTTGTCCATAATGAATCAACATCTTGTTCTTGCCAGAGCGTAGTGGCATTTGTTCTCTGTGGGCCAGTTTCATCGAAGCCTACTCCTATATAAAGGAGATCAACACAATTGGTAACACCATTATTATTAGCATCTCCTGGCCATAATTTGTCTTGAGCCGAAAGATGCCCAAAACTCAAAAATAACAGCACAAATGCAAAGAATAGCTTTTCGTAATATTTATACATCGGATATAAGATTTTGTTATAGGACTATAATTACAATCCAAAAGTAACCGATACCAGTACTCAATACAACTACAATAAATCTTGGTTTCCAGTCCTATATATATTATATTTACTATTATTCACAACACTAATAAATCCATTTAACGCTGAATACCAACTATTTACACTTTAACATATTATAATTATTTATATATGAATAAGTATATTTGCCGAGCCGATTGAATACAACAAGGATATTTCTAATCATTTTTAAGAAAACATTATGATTAATTCTAAAGTGATCCGCATACTAAAGACCTTAAAATCATCTGAGATACCAAAATTGATAGATTTTGTACAATCCCCTTATTTTAATAGCAAAAGGCAGGTGTATGAGCTATGTGTAGAACTGTGTAAGCACTACCCCTTATTTCAAGAAGAGCGGATCCATAAGGAAAATATTCATAACAAACTGTTTCCAAAGCAAACCTTTGATTCCAAACAAATGGGGTACTTACAAAGTGATCTTGTAAAATTACTTGTGCAGTTCTTATCCTATGAAAACATCAAATCCACGAACCAGGATCTTACAAGAATTAGAGTTTTTGCAGAAAGAAACCTTCATCAACTGTATAAAAGAGAAGTTGATGCCATGGCGTCTAAACAAATACATCAAGGGCCAAGTGGTGCAGACCAGTATAAATTCAATTTCGAACTCCATGATTTAAAGGATCTATATTTTATAAACACGAACACAAGAAAAGATGATCTCAATGCACACCTTGCTAGCAAAAATTTGGATCTATACTATATCTGTCGAAAGCTACAGTACTTTGTGGTACTCCTCAACCGAAAACAGATCTTAGGTAAAGAAATAGAAATACCCCATCTGGCCTTTATACTTCGACATGCAAAAGAGAATTTTTTGGATACTCCAATAGTAAAGGCATACTATGAGGTGATACTCATGCAAACCAAAGACAAATCTCTACCCCATTTTTACAATTTGAAAGAAACGATCCATGACTATAAATCAGAATTCTCCAATAAAGAAATTGCTGAAATTTATGAAGAAGCTATCAACTATTGTATTCAAAGAATTTCTTATAACCAAGCATTCTATATAGATGAAGCGCTAAAACTCTACATGGAGTTTCTAGATTCTGGTAGCATGTATCAAAAAGGATTCCTTTCGCACTGGAAATTCAAGAACATCATCAAACTAGGTTTACTGCTTGATCGATTTGAGTTTGTTGATCAGTTTATCAACACCTATATCGAAAAAATAGAACCCAGCTATAGATCCAAAGCACTTCACTATAACTATGCAGAATTGTGTTTTGCTATGCAGAATTTCGATAAAGCGCTAGAATATTTAAGTTTAGTCTTACAAGAAGATCTCGAATTAGCTTACAATCTAGGATCTCGAATGATGCTTATAAAAATATTCTACCAAAACAATGAGGAAGATGCCTTGTTATCTCAAATTGCAGCATTTACAATCTTTCTAAAAAGATCCAAAAACATCTCAAATACCAAGAAAAAGATATACCTTAATTTCTGTGATATCCTGAATAAAATTATGCGTCAAAACCCGAAGCATTATTTAAAAATAAAAAAAGAGATTAAGGATACTAAATTGCTTACTGATACCAATTGGTTACTTAAAGTATATGAAGAATTAATGCCCGCATCAGTTAAAGCAGAAACATCAGATATAGCAAAATGAAAATATTCGAAAATCAACAATTAGATATCGATCTCTTGCCTCGCATGAAAGATATCGAGTTTATTAAACCACACCGTTCTTATTTATACATGACGATGATTCAAAGTGTAGTTTTTTGGTTGATCATGTTTGGTATATTTTCACTTAGTGTAATTGCTGCACGTGAAGAATTTTATGAATTCATCCTTTATGCAAGGCTACTCTTCTACCCTACTGCAATATTGTCTATTCTACTCACATGGATTGGATTTCATAAACGTGGCCATGCTTTAAGAACTCATGACATCATGTATAAAGAAGGAGTACTTTTTCAAAACAAGACAAATATATCCTTCAACCGAGTACAGCATTGCGAAACTTCTCAAGGGCCTTTAGAGCAAATGTTTGATCTGCATACGCTAAAAGTATTTACTGCCGGAGGCCAAAGTAGTGATCTATCTATTCCTGGTTTACATGAAGATATTGCCGCAAATCTTAAAGAATTTATCGTTGTAGCAACAGCAGCAAAAAAAGGACATAGTGAAGAAGAGTAGTCTAGAAAAACTGAATCAACCACAACTTCAATCTCCAGTAGCCATCTTACTTATTCTATATAAGTTCTTTATACTTGTATTGAAAAATGCGTTTCCCATTTTATTGATCGTCTTTATCAATCCTAATCGGCAAATCGATAACTTTGAATTGTATATCGTGATAGGAATCAGTTTGATCAGTGCCACTTTATCTATTGCTTCTTATTTCAAATTTAAATACCACCTCCTTGATGATGAAGTAATCATCAACAAAGGTATTCTCAAAAAGACAAACCTCAATGTTCCATTTGATCGCATCCAAGCCATCAATACCAATCAGACCTTACTACACCGAATATTTAAAGTAGCAAGTATCGAAATTGATACTGCTGGATCTAAAAATAATGAAATCAAGATAGATGCCATTGATTTGGAAACTGCCTCTGCACTAAAGAGTTTTGTACTTAGTCAAAAATCTCAAGTTCAAAAGGATAATACTGTTGATGCTATTACAGATTTAGAAGATGAAAAAACACTACTTCAGCTAGATATTCCCGCCATCATTAAGGTGGGATTTGGCGAAAATCATTTTCAGTCATTCATGATTATTGCGCTTTTTACATTTGGACTACTCCAGTATGCTGACATCCTTTTTGACAGGGATCAATATAGCAGTATTGAAGAACAAGTAAATACTATTGTAAAAAGCTTCATCTTTATCTTAATACCACTTGCCATTATTGCCTCCCTACTCCTCACTCTCGTAAGGACAGTATTAAAATACTATAATCTGAATTTCAAAGAAACTACGCAAGGCTACAAGCTCGTCAGTGGACTTTTCACTAGACATGAAAAACAAGCTAACTTCCAAAAAATTCAACTTGTAGGCTGGCATACCAATCCTTTAAAAAAACTGTTTGGAATGTTCCAGCTCAATTTATCCCAGGCCTTTAGCTCATCTATGGTAAAGGCACAGACCATGCAGATCCCGGGTATGTATGCACACCAATTACAAAATGTATGTGAAAGTTATTTCTCAAGTCAGGAAAGAGACGACTTACTTCTTCATAAAGTAAGTGCTAGAGAAATGATTAGAACCTTTTCCAAAGTTGGAACTGCTGTAGGAGGTATTGCTATTATCAAATGGATCATCCCGCAGTTTGACATAAGTTGGCTTGCTATTGTATTATTATTGACGCTAGCTATAGTCTATACTTATGTATCATGGACACAGTGGCAAGTACAAGTTAGCCGCAATGGACTCTTGCTCAGAAGAGGCTTCTTACGCACCACTTATCTATTATTAAGATGGGAAAAAATACAAGGTTTGAGAACACGCCAAAGCATTTTTCAGAAAAGGCATGCACTGACTGACTTACATATTTTTACTGCTGCAGGCACTGTTAAGATACCTTACCTCAACGAAGACAGTGTAGACCATCTAAGAGACTACCTCTTATACTACGTAGAAAGCAACAATGAACCCTGGATGTAAATCCTATACGATAGAATTATCGTAAGCAATTTTGATTAAACCAGCGATATTACTCACATTTAGTTTACGCATAATGTTCTTTCTGTGTACACTTACCGTCTGATCGCTTATGAACAATTCTTGGGCAATTTCTTTATTGCTAAATGCTTGAGAAATCAATTTCAAAATTTCAATTTCTCGCTTCGTCAAATTATACTTTTGAATAAATTTATCTTCAAATTTACTCTTCTCCTTATCGGCCATAAAGGTAGTACCGTTGGCTCTTGCACCCACTAGTTGGACTCCAACACCGATATATGTTTTACCCTTCAGTACCTCATCGATTGCATTAATCAATTCGTATGGGTCCGAATTTTTTAGAATGTAACCATCAACACCTGCTTTGAAAGCAGACTTCACCAGCTTGGCTTCATCATACATAGTAAGTGCTAATATTTTCATATCACCATAGTTCTCACGTATAGCATCCAACACATCTAGACCATCAGCCTCCGGCATATTTAAGTCAAGTAATAAAAGATCAGGATAAGTTCTTTTGAGGATAGGCAACAAGTCTCTTCCATTTTCAGCTTCACCGATAATTTGAAATTCAAATTTATCTGTTCTTCTCAAAATGTTTTTCAGACCTTCAGTAAACAGTTGGTGGTCGTCGGCAATTACGGTTCTTATCACGTGTGTGGAGTTTATGGTTTAATTTAAAATCAGCTTTTCGGTTGTTGTCTTAATCTGTAAACAAGCAAACCAAGTGCCACAGAATAAATCATCGACTATATTAAAGTCGACGAGTCTCTATAGCATTCAAAATGCATTATACTTTAACCATGAAACCTAGATTATGGGAGTAGGTACGCAGATTTGCGCCCTCAATAGAAGCATAGCTTCTACAGGTAATCGGTTTGATATGTTCATGGATCAATTAAGGACTATATCTCTATAATCTACTCCAAATTAGAACTAATATTCATAACATGAAAGAAAACTCTTATGCTATTTATACCATATTAGGTGTAGAAAAATCACTTACACATATGTATTGAATTGTATATATTAAAAGTGCTTCAATAAACAATTATTAGTCAATGAGTATTAAATTACAAATATTCTTCAAGTATAAAATACATCACATATAACAGTTCATAATTGTTTTTTTCGATTGAGCAAACTTTATCTCTGTCTGTCTGAATATGAAACAATTAGGCCCAAAAACACCATTGCCCTTCTGTCTAATTCCATATTAGGCAGAAGGGCAATGAGCAAAATTGTTTTCAAACGAATAGGCTGGAAAGGGAAAAACTAACACCGACGGATATACCGTCAAAATCATAAATTTAATGCCAGCTTCATACCTTGTTCTATGGCATATTTAGCATCCAGCTCCTTAGCCTCATGCGCGCCACCTATGATATGCACTGCATGTCCAGCAGTCTGTAGCGAGTCGTATAAGTTCCTGACGGACACCTGGCCTGCACACACTATGATATTGTCTACCTCCAATATTTGATCTTCACCATCACGAGTGATATGGAGCCCCTGGTCATCTATTTTTCTATATGCCACCTTATTGATCAGGTTTACCTTTTTCTTTTTCATACTTAGTCGATGTATCCAGCCAGTAGTCTTACCTAGTCCACCACCCATTTTTCCTTTAGATCGTTGGAGCATGTAGATTTTTCGTTTAGGCGGATCATCATGTTCTGCCTTTAGCCCACCTTCCGTACTTAGGCTTTGATCTATACCCCACTCCTTACTAAAGTGTTCTATGGTAGGAAGTGATTCTGTTGTCAAGTACTCTGCTACATCAAACCCAATACCACCTGCACCTATCAAAGCAACTGTATTTCCTACAGGTTTCTTATCTCTTAGTACTTCTACATAGCTCAACACCTTGGGGTGATCTATCCCCTCCAAGGTCAATTGACGAGGAGCTACTCCGGTAGCAAGCACAATCTCATCATAGCCTTTACCATTAAAGTAATCTGCACTCACAGGAGTATTCAGTTTTAAATCTACATTATTATCCTTCAGCTGATAATTAAAATATCTAATCGTTTCGTGAAATTCTTCCTTACCAGGGATCTCCTTCGCCATATTAAACTGTCCACCTATTTCACTTCTAGATTCATAGAGCGTCACCTCATGTCCACGCTGAGCTGTATAGATAGCACAAGCTATACCTGCGGGACCAGCACCAACCACTGCTATTTTCTTTTTTTGCGTAGCAAGACTTAAGTCATACTCCGTCTCATGACAAGCCATAGGATTGACCAAGCAGCTGGCTATCTTTTGCTCAAAGGCATGATCAAGACAGGCTTGGTTGCAGGCGATACAAGTATTGATGGCCATTGGTTTTCCTGCCATCGCCTTATTTACAAAATCAGGATCCGCCAAGAGTGGTCTAGCCATAGACACCATATTAGCATGCCCTTTTGACAAGATCTCTTCTCCTATCTCAGGAGTATTTATTCTATTGGTAGTGATTAGCGGAATTTTCACTTCGCCCATTAGACGATTTGTTACCCAACTAAATCCACCACGTGGTACCATAGTCGCTATCGTAGGTATCCTAGCTTCATGCCAGCCGATACCGGTGTTGATGATCGTTGCGCCAGCAGCCTCTATTTGCTTTGCCAAATGCACCACCTCATCCCAAGTACTGCCCTCATCTACCAAGTCCAACATCGACAACCTATAGATAATGATAAACTCTTTACCCACCGCTTCACGCACCGCCTTTACGATTTCGATTGGAAACCGTATTCTATTCTCATAACTTCCTCCCCATTCATCATCACGCTTATTCGTCTTTTTTACTATAAATTGATTGATCAAGTAACCCTCTGATCCCATGATCTCCACACCATCATATCCCGCCTCTTTACTCAAGGCTGCACACTTTGCAAAATCCTTAATCGTATTTTTGATTCCTCGCTGAGTCAGCTTCCATGGCTTAAAAGGATTTATCGCAGACTTGATAGAGGATGGCGCTACTGTAAATGGATGATAGCCATACCGACCACTGTGCAAGATTTGCATACATATCTTTCCCCCTTCTTTGTGGACAGCATCAGTGATGATACTATGTTTTTTTGCTTCTCCCTTGGTGGTCAGTTTTGCAGCAAATGGACCTACCCACCCTGCTCTGTTAGGTGCTATACCACCAGTGACTATTAGACCAACCCCTCCTTTTGCACGCAAAGCAAAGTACTTAGCCAATCGTTCAAATCCATCCTTCTCTTCCTCTAATCCCGTATGCATAGAGCCCATAAGGACCCGATTTTTCAATTTCACAAACCCTAAATCAAGCGGTTCCATCAAATGTGGATAGTGTACTGACATAATATATATTTTGAATGCTAAAGCTAGTAATTTTTTTGGGGATATGCCATATCCTGAAAAAGGATCGGCACCGAGTCATCCGCTATATCTCGAAGAAAAAAAATCGAGATGCCGCTTCTACCTCTTATCTCTACGCGCTCCAGCTTTGTCGTGCTTCACCTATTCGGTTACGCAACTCTCCAATCTATATACTTTAACTAGGATAAAACTTCAATCCATTCTTGAAGTTAAAGTACTTTGCCAATCCTATACTGATAAATGGATTTTTGCGATCACCAATGAAGCGAACCTCCGTACTCACATGTAAGCCATACTTTCTTTCTATAATCTCCAAATTAAGTCCATAATTCTCTCTACTAAGCAGCCTAATATCATCTCCGATAATAGTGCTTAATCCTGCATTAAGCTTACCTTTTATTATGCCCCATTTATTGCTCACAATGAAAGGAATCCCAAATCCAGCAGTATATGCAAATTGGGCATAAAATTCAGAATCTATCAAGCGATTATCCGACAGGTCTCCAAATTCCGTAAAGGAAGCACTCACTCGATAAATAGATAAAGTGTCGTAGCTATATCTATTCGTAACACTCGATAAAAGAATATCAAAATCAATACTAAAAAACAATTGACTGACCTGATCTTTAGCCTTGTTCTTCCTAGTCAAAATTTTGAAAATTGGATTAAAGTAGATATTTATATTCTTAGCCGACTGATCTGTATACTGCACATAATTGGTAATTTCCTTATAAAAAGAATTAAAACTGTCTCCCATTACAGGCTTGATGAGACTTACATCTGTACTTTCTATACCAAGAAAATTCGCATGTCTTTTGCGCATTCCAGTATCAAATCCAAAGCCCCCTTTTCCTATCTTGATTAGATCCGGAACAAAGACATTTAGACTAAAGTAGAGTCCTCGCAATTTAGATTCATTATAATCGAGATTAACCCCTAAGGAAACATTGAGAGGTGAAAAATAATTTTCCTTTACCTCCGATGGTAAAGAATCATATTTTATTTTTTCATCCTGTGCTTGGGCAATAAAAGGCAGAAAAATAAGTAATACTATTAGCTTTAAATTCATTAGACTATTTTTTGTTTCAAATTAGGAATATCCCAAAAATGAGAAATTCAGCTTGATTAAAAAAATCGGCAAGCTATTTATTCAATATTTTCAAGAAACAATTTCTTCTAAACTAATGAACTTTTCCAGATTAGCAAAAGCTTAACTTTTTATCCTAGTTGCATTTAGTATTTATTTGTAATTTAGAGACCAACAAAATGAAAAACAATGAAAAGAGTACTCCTCCTAATCCTTGCACTTATAGCAGCTAACCTTAGTTACGCTCAAGAAGAACAAAACAAAACAGGCTTTGTCCTTGGAGGATCTTTGAATCTCTCCAACTCCAACAATGAGAGAACCAGCAACACGTTTTCAGCCACTCCTATCAGTCAGATAATAGTGAACAAAAACCTTTCTGCATCTATAAACCCCTATTTAGGTAAATCTTTAAACCCAAAATCGCTAATTGGATTTGGCATTTATGCTGGACATTCGATCAGAGAATATACATTCTCAGCCGGCTCTAGTGAAAGCTTTTCCCAAACCACTAATACCGACTTAGGGCTAAATGTTTTCTATAGATATTATCCTATACAAGGCAATAAAATAAAATTTTTCCTTCAACCTTATGCAAGCTTTAGAACTTCGTTTGGAAAGATAGAGCAGCTGGCTCCTACTCTCGATGAGACCAAAGGAAATATATATCTTACTGGTATTGATTACGGTGCTACATATTCCTTTTCTCCTAAGTGGCACTTCTTAATACAGATTGCAGGTCTCAATTATCAATATTCAAAATCCAGAAAAGCCAGTCAGGACGAATCTGTCACCAATGGTAGCTTCAACTTGACTTCCTCTCTAAGTAATATCCGCATTGGAATAGAAAGAAAATTCTAACTGTAATTTCATGAAAAAGTATCTGTTCATACTAGCAATAGCAATGACAAACGCAGTCCTCAGCACAGCTCAGGAGCTTGACTTAGACCGCAAATTTATTGCAGGAGGCAGCGCAAGCTATTCTAGGCAAGTCATAGACAATCCAAATGACAACACTTATACCATTCCATTTAATATTAACGACTTCTCGATTCAAGAAAATGTAAAAGAATACAGTTTTCATAGTTTACAACTTACTCTGTATGCTGGAATGCATATTAGCGCAAATGGGGTCATAGGTATTCTAGGACGGTATAGCTTTCTCGATTCAAAAAACACTCCTCAAAATATTGCTTCTATCAACATCGGCAATGCCAAAAGTGATTTCTTTGGTGCAGGTTTCTTTTACCGCCATTATTTTAAGATGAATTCTAATTTAAACCTATACGCACAACCGAATATCTTCGCTTCAAAAAACAATAAAGAATCGAATATCATGAGTGTATTTAATGAAGATCGAATATCACAAACTCTTCGTTCCACTCTGAGTTTGAATGTAGGTATGCAATATGCACTTAATGACAAATGGAATGTACTGATAAATCTTTCATTACTTAATTTCAGCACACAAAACACTACATACGATACCGAATCTACAATTGAAAAAGGAGGCGACTTACTTTTTTCAGCTAATTTAAGAGACATCAATATTGGGGTAGAATATAAATTTTAAACAGAGGTTCAAATAAAGAGTAAGAAACATGCAAAAAATCATAGTCCTCATTTTGGCTAGTATCTTCTCCATCCAAATGGAAGCACAAGAAAAAC